>JALRLA010000037.1 GCA_023254645.1 Bacteroidia bacterium | reverse complement strand
AGTGGAATCAAAGGGTTTGAATTCAGTGGTGCTCGTTTTTTGAGAATACCCCCAACCCAACATGGCGTTTCGCTCGTCTTCCAAGGTGGAAGGGCTTGCCAACAAGGCAATAATCAAGGCTTCTTCACTGAGTTGATGGGGCCATGACTGTGTATCAATATGGCTAAACTTGAAGTAGGTGTAGCACCATCTTCTGTATCGTTTTCGATCTCGACTGCCCCATCCGCGTTGAGTTTTAAAGGCCTGAGCTAAGTACAAATGAAAGGGTTCGTCAAAAGAGTACGAAGCTAGAAGCTCTAGGCAGTGCTGCAGTTGTTTTCGAAGGTGGTTCAGGGTACGATCGGGATTTGAAATTCACCGTCAACCCGAACCAAGCGAATGCCTGCATTCCCGAGCCCATATCCGGTTGGATATAGGTTAATGTTCTGAATGCTTCCTTGGTAGGTAGGACTTGAATTTTTTGGGCCATAAACAAGAGGACTCATCGTGGGGCTGGCTGAATAATGACCCATCAAGAACTGAAACTGATCATAACCGATGTATGCGTATTTGCTAGGCTCACCCCATTCAGACAAAGCCAAGCGTTGACTGATGGAACTGACGATCGAATCGTTAAAATTCAGCACTACATTGCTGGGGTACAACATGCGAGCTTTTTGTGCGCTGGACAACGAGCTCTTCTCTTGGGCATCCAACCAGTCAAAGGCTCCGATACCATAGCTATTTTTGGTATCAAGTGCCTTTTTGGCGAGGAAGGAATGCGCTTGAGCAGTGAATTGATCGGTATATATGAATAAAAATGAGTCTGAACCTGTTTCCAAAAAAGGAGACAAGGATTGGGACTGGGTTTTCCAGGTATGCACACTGGCTTTATGGCCCATTAAGGCCAGCAAGCGATCACGCGTGGCTGCGCATTGAGCCGCGTTTTTAGGCTTGTCGGGGCTGATGATGACAACTTTGTGATGGGGGAAACAGCGAGAAAACTCATTGCATAACCCCAGCAATCGAAGACTGTCATTGGCGAACATGGATATGCCGTTGCTGGCCTGTTTGAAAGCATAAGGAGCTAAAGGAGATACCCAGGGTTTTGAAATGGGCGTTCCGTTGTCTAGCTCGGCCAATTGTTTGGGGTAAACAGGGCCAATAATCAAGTCATGTTGGTTGAGCCACAACTTTCCCGCCACTGAACACAGAAACGAACTGTCGGTGGTGAAATCACGCAAATTGATTTCCGTTTTGATTCCGTTTTCAGCCCATTCATTGGCTGCCGTTTCGATGCCAGCCCAGTAGTCCAGCATGGCCTGGTTAAAGGCGTCATTGCTGCCTTTTTCGGTATGAAATGGCAGAAGTACAGCCACCCGTGTTGGTGCAAGAGCGGTTTGAGCCCAACCGTGAAGGGTCATCAAAAAGGTCAGAATGAATGAAGCAGTAGCTCTCATGGTTTATTCCCACTCGATGGTGGCTGGCGGCTTGGAACTAATGTCGTACACGACTCGATTGATTCCTCGAACGCCGTTGATAATGGAATTGCTGATGTCAGCCAAAAGATCGTAGGGTAGGTGTACCCAGTCTGCCGTCATGCCGTCTGTGCTGCTTACAGCTCGAAGGGCAACGACTTGTTCGTAGGTGCGCTCATCACCCATGACACCAACGCTTTGAACGGGGAGCAAGATGGTTCCTGCTTGCCAGATTTTGTTGTACCAACCGCTGTCTTGGAGTTTTTTCATGTAGATGTAATCGGCCTCCTGCAACAATTGGACCTTTTCTGCCGTGATGTCCCCCAAAATTCGAATTCCCAATCCCGGGCCTGGGAATGGATGTCTATTGAGCAGGATAGCGGGCAGACCCAAAGCGGTTCCCACTCGACGAACTTCGTCTTTGAATAGGGATCTCAGGGGTTCTACTACCTTCAGGTGCATGTCTTCAGGCAATCCGCCGACATTGTGGTGGCTCTTGATGGTGGCAGAAGGGCCATTGACCGATACACTTTCAATGACGTCTGGGTAAATGGTTCCTTGAGCAAGCCAGTTGGCTCCTTGAATTTTCTTGGATTCTTCTTGGAAGACCTCAACAAAGACACGGCCTATGGTTTTGCGCTTGGCTTCAGGTTCTGAAATGCCCTTTAAGGCATCGTAGAATCGCTGTGAGGCATCTACTGCTATGATGTTTAGCTTCAGTTCTTTGTAGGCTTCTTGGACGTCTTGGAATTCGTTTTTGCGCAACAAGCCATTGTCGATAAAGATGCAAGTCAATCGATGACCAATGGCTTTGTTGAGAAGGAGAGAAGCCACTGAGCTATCTACTCCCCCTGAAAGACCCAAGATGACTTGATCGTCAGGGCCAACTTGCTCTTGGATTTGGGCCACGCATTCTTCAATGAAGTGTCCTGGAGTCCAATCGCCAGAGCATTGACAGATGGTATAGGCGAAATTCTTCAGCATTTGCATGCCTTCTGTGCTGTGGTACACTTCAGGATGGAATTGAATGCCATAGGTTGGAAATTGATTTTCCACCTCAAAAGCGGCAACAGGAATGGATTCTGTAGTAGCGATGACTTTGGCATTTTCGGGCAGAGACAAAATGGTGTCGCCATGGCTCATCCAAACCTGAGAAGGGTTGGCCACATCCGTCAATAATGCGTGATCCGAACTGTGTTGGAGCATGGCACGACCATATTCGCGGTGTTGGCTGCGTCCAACGTTGCCTCCCAAATGTTTGGCCATGTACTGAGCGCCATAACAAACACCCAAAACGGGGCCATGCTGGAAATACTTGTTCAAGTCAATGCTGGGTGCATTTTCTTCATTCACGCTGCAAGGGCTGCCTGAGAAAATGATCCCTTTGATTTCATCGGTCAATTCAATGTTATCATGAAAGGGATGAATCTCGCAGTACACGAACAATTCTCGCAATCGGCGGGCGATTAATTGCGTGTATTGAGACCCAAAATCAAGGATCAGAATTTTCTCTGTAGACATGGAGCAAAAGTACCACCGATTGCTCGTCTGTTATCGACAAATTTTACCCTAAAACCAGGGTTGGAATAGAGCGAAAACACTGTTGCTGGCCCGTTGCATGAATTGCAAGCGGTTGCCGGGAATTTGCTTCATCTTTTGGTGGATGTACAGCCCATCGGTCTCTACAATCCCATCGATACTGTTGGGTCTTTGGGTAGAAACCAAGTTTAGAACCACGGTTCCAACGGGCTTTTCGGCTGATCCGCCGCTAGGACCTGCAATTCCAGTCAGGGAAAACGCAAAATCAGCGTTGAACATTCGAATGGCTCCTATGGCCATCTCCAAACCCACTTCCAAACTGACTGCACCGTGAGACTCGAGTGTCTGGGGGTTAACGCCCAAAATGTCCATTTTGACTTGGTTGCTGTAGGCAATGATCGAGCCCGGAATGGCCGCGCTCATGCCTGGAACCTGAATCAACTGATTGGTGGTATAGCCGCCTGTGCAACTTTCAGCACCGACTAATTGAATCTGGCGGTTCAAAGCAAATTCGGCCACAAATTCAGCGGCTGTTTTGTCTCCAATTCCAAAGCAGAGGGATCCGAGTTCGTTTTGGAGTTCTTGAAACCAATGTTCCATGCCCAAATCGCCATCTGTGTCTTGAACAACTTGACTCAAGCGAAGCCGAATGCTGTTAAATTGGGGCAGGTAGGCCAAAGAATAGGAAGGGGGTAGACGATCTTCAAAACTTTCTAAGTGCTTACTAAGTAAGCTCTCAGGGGTTTCTAAACAGAGCAGTGTGCGGTGCTCCCTGCTTTTTAGGCTGAATTGTTCTTGGATCCTGGGAATGATTTCATGCTGCGTGATCCATTGAACTTCATTCGGAACTCCGGGCAAGCTGATGACAATTCCTCGATGGTCTTCAAACCACATTCCCGGAGCGGTGCCAACTTTATTGAATAATGTTTGGCAGCGCTCGGGCAATTCAGCTTGCATCTTGTTCACCTCCATCATCTTGCGACCGCGTTTGGCAAACAATTCTTCCAAATGGGCGAGAACAACTTGGTCTGTTCGATAGGATCCTCCAAAATATTCCACCAATGAATGCTTGGTGATATCGTCGCGAGTAGGACCTAGACCACCGGTAATGATGACCAAGGAAACTTGACTAAGGCTACTGTCTAAGGCATTGAAAATCGCTTGTTTGTTATCAGACACAGCGGTTTTTCGAACAATTTGAATTCCCACAGATCCGAGGGTTTGGCCGAGCCAAGCGCTATTCGTATCAATGGTCTGCCCAATGAGCAACTCGTCTCCTATGGTGATGATTTCTGCTTTCATCTGTGTACAAAATTAACCAATGAAGGTCGGGCATTGTTTTAAATTCGAAGGGTGTCAACACCACGTATCACAATTTATACCGATGGAGCGGCCTTGGGTAACCCTGGGCCCGGCGGATACGGCGCCGTGTTGATGTACGGTGAATACCGTCGTGAACTCTCGGGGTCATTTCGTCGAACCACCAACAATCGCATGGAGCTTCTAGCGGTGATCAAGGCCTTGGAGATGATCAAGCAGCCTGGTATACCGGTATCCATTTACACCGATAGCAAATACGTTCACGATGCCATTGTGAAGAATTGGATTGCCGGATGGCAGCGAAAAGGCTGGGCCAAGGTGAAAAATCCTGATTTATGGAAACAGTTGATCCCACTGAATAAAGCATTCAATCCTGAATTCAATTGGGTGAAAGGGCATGCAGGTATACCCGAAAATGAACGCTGTGATTTTTTAGCCACCCAAGCGGCAAAATCCAAACCCACAGAGGTTGATTCTTTTTACGAAGCTTCTGAACGCTCGCAGCAGGGATTACTTTGATTCCTCAAAAGAATCCAACAGTTCTTCCGCATTTTTTATAGCTGAATCACTGGGGTTTTCGTGGCTCAGCAATTGAGCCAACTGGTATATGCGCTCGTTCCTGTCTAGCCATTTGAATTGGCTCGTTGTTTGATCAGAATCGCGGTCTTTGTACACAAAAAGTTGATGATTTCCAGCACTGGCTACCTGCGGAAGATGGGTGATGGCCACGGTCTGCATATGAAGTCCCATGGTTCTCAACAATTGACCCATTTGAAGAGCTACGGGTCCCGAAATTCCAGTGTCAGCCTCGTCATAAATCAGGGTGGCAGAAGGCCGTTTGGCTGCGCCTAAACTCCGAATACTGAAGTTCAAACGGGAGAGTTCTCCTCCTGATGCTACTTTGTCTAAATCTCTGGCTGGTAATCCTTTGTTGGCTGTAAATTGAAGACTTAGTTCATCTGATCCATGACCTTTGAATTGTCCAGGCTCATAATCCCATTTGCACTCAATTTTTGCGTCAGGTATATCCAAACGATGCAACATGAGGCTAAGCTCTTGGCACCATTGCATTCCCGCTTTCAAGCGACGTTGATGCAATTGTTCCGCTAAATCTCGACACTCCGAATCCACCAGAGATTTTTCCCTTCTCAGCGCCTCTATATGGCTTTGCTGCTCTTGGACACCCATTAAGGACTTTTCAAGGCTTTGCATGATGGCTATGAGGTCATCTGAACTAGCCGCTTGGTGTTTTCTTAATAAGGTTTGGAGCTTGGCCAGACGTTCGTTGGCTACATCCAATCGAACGGGATCATAGACCATTGAATCAGCCCACTGTGCGAGGCTATCAGAAATATCGCTTAACTCCAATGAAGCCTCGTCAAGTCTTGAAAAAAATGAGTCTAATTCGGAGTTTATTCCTCGAAAACGCTTCAAATGGCTTCGAATGGAATTCAGACCATCCAGTAGGGCAGTATCGGCATTGGACAGGGATTGATGAGATCCCATTAACGCAGTTTTTACCTCTTCACTTTGGCTGAGTAGAGCGATCTCTGATTCGAGTCGAGACTCTTCCTCAGTGCTGGGTTGAAAGGAGAACAATTCATCGAATTGGAATTGATTGAATTCTCGCTCTCTCATCCAAGCCTGCTGTTGAGACTCAAATGCTTCGATTTCTTTGTTAATCTTATTCAGACGACTGAGCGAATGTTTATAGCTCCTGAACAGTTCACCATTTTCAGCATACTCATCCAATAATTGCAGTTGTTCCTCTTTCTGAGTGACCAATAAATGAGTGTTTTGCGTATGAATATCAAGCAGTTGGGAGCCTAGTGTTTTGGCTTGGGCTAAGCTCACGGGTGTGTCATTGATGAAGCATCGGCTTTTGCCTCCTGGAGCGATTTCTCTTCGAATGATGGTCGTACTTGAATAATCCAGGTCTTCGTCTTCAAAAAACGACTCCAATCCCAGTGATTGGATATCAAATTCGCCTTCTACAATACATTTGGTTTGGGCATCCATGAGTACACTGTGGTCAGCCCGGTTGCCCATAAGCAGCCCTAAGGCTCCGAGCAAAATGCTTTTGCCGGCTCCAGTTTCACCTGTTACAGTGATCAATCCGTTTGGGAATTGCAAATCCATGTGTTGGATCAACGCGTAATTGGAAATGCGAACCCGTGTGAGCATATTATCGAGTAATGATGCTGTTCATGACCCAGAGGTTTTCATTGACGTCTTTTTTGGCGTAAATAGCCTCTTGGAAAGGTGTTAGTTCAATGGAATTGTCTATGACACCAATGGCCACATTGCGATGGCCTTCGCTCAGAGCTTTCACGGCATGTGCGCCAAGCCTTGAAGCCAATATACGGTCGTTTGCAGTGGGCCGGCCTCCACGTTGAATGTGGCCCAAAACGGTCACTTTGCAATCGGTTTCGGGGTAGGCCTCTTGGAATTTGTGGGCTATGTCAAAGGCTTTGCCATCTTCTTCGCCTTCGGCCACTACGAAAATGCTGAACTCCTTTTTGCGTCGCTTGTTTTCGTATGTTTTCATGATGTCGCGCAGCTCGTTTTCGCGCTCAGGGATGAAAATTCCTTCAGCACCGCCCGCAATACCAGCATTCAAGGCGATGTGCCCAGAATGACGTCCCATAACTTCGATGAAAAAGACGCGGTTGTGGCTGTCTGCTGTATCGCGAATTTTGTCAATGGCATCCATAGCCGTGTTGATGGCTGTGTCATAACCAATGGTATAATCGGTACCTGACAAATCGTTGTCTATGGTTCCGGGACATCCAACGCTGGGAATGCCAAATTCTTTTTCAAAAATCATAGCACCGGTATAGGTACCATTACCTCCAATGCACACCAATCCTTCAATTCCGTGTTTTTGAAGGTTTTCGTAGGCCTTTTTACGGCCTTCGGGAGTCATGAATTCCTTGCTTCTAGCTGTCTTGAGTACTGTTCCACCCAGCTGAATGATGTTGGCTACACTACCTGCAGACATCTTTTTAATGGAATTCTCGATCAATCCTTGATAACCGCGTTGAACGCCGTAAACTTCAAAGTCAAAATGTATGGCCGCTCGCACAACCGCACGAATGCAAGCATTCATGCCCGGTGCGTCGCCCCCTGATGTTAATACAGCAATACGTTTCACTAAGTACAAATTTGGACCAAAAGAAGGGTAGGGACCAAACAAAAAATCCCGCCGAAGCGGGATTTTTCGTTTCTACACGTTTGGTAGATTAATTGTCTTTGCCCTTGTAGGCGAATTGAATGTAGTCGTTGTGGTTACCAGCGGCGGTATTGATGACAACATTCTCAATTTTCAAAATATAAATGTTGTAGGTCAAATCTTGGCCTGTTTTAACCAAAATGATGTCGTTTTTTACAATGTTGCTAATCTCGGTAGTTGCCGATGCCGCATTGGCTTTCCACAAATTGTACAAGAAGGTTGTGGTACTAGCATTGGTGTAGTCATTGGCTGTAACGCGAACGAACTTGGCGCCGTTTCCGCTACCCCAAGTAGAGGTGAATTCAGCGGCTCCAGTAGGAGTTTTGTCCAAAATGTCTTTCAAGGTTCCCGCTGATCCAGACGTCAAGGCCAAACCCAGGTTCAGGTTGTAACCAGAAGGGAATCCATTGTACAAATAATTGTAAACCTTTTGACCTTGTACCAAATTGTCAAGGGGCAACAAGGCGGGCGCTACCTCAATGTTCAATTTAACTTCGGCCGTTTGGCCATTGGCATCGGCAGCAGTGATGGTGTAAACAACCTCATCACCGACGTTACCAGCCACTTGGCGCTGAGCCAAAAAGCTCGCGGTCTTTCCTGTAAGCATGGTGTCAAAAGCTACAACGGCAGAAGCACCATTGACGGATGCGGTGATGGTCACGCCTTTCAAGTTTTCAGATCCAGCAGTAGCTGTAATGCTGAAAGCCAACATAGAGTCAGGACCAACTTGGCAATCACCAGCAATAAGGCCCGCACCACCAGTAAGGGCTAAAGTCGGTTTGGGGTCCTTGCTGTCTTCACCGCAAGAGGCCAAAAAAGCCAAGGCAGGTACTGCCAAAGCCCAAAGAATGTGTTTGAATTTCATAGTTCTAGTTCGAAACGATTTTCACAAATCTCGGTGATGAGTTCAGATTTTGCAAACCTCAAATGCGCCATTCTGTCATACATGGTGGGTTGTTGTCATAGATTTCTCGATAACTGACATTGCGGCCTTACTTGGCATGGCACTTGTAATGTAGAATACCATGTTTGATCCCAACGAATCCATCTGGCAATTGAATCACGATCAAATGGACGATAGTCCGGAGTTCCTCCCGCTATTTTCCAAACAAGAGGAGGAAGAGAGCAACCGCATGTCGGTGCCCAGCGAATTGCCAGTATTGACAATTCGAAATACCGTCCTTTTTCCGGGGGTGATTTTTCCCATTACCGTAGGGCGAGACAAGAGCATTCGTTTGATCAAAGAGGCCAATAAGGCTGATAAAACCATCGCTGTGGTGGCCCAGCGCAATCCCGAAATGGAAGATCCAGGCCCATCCGATTTGTATCCCATTGGAACTCTGGCTCAGATTGTTCGCTTGATGCGCATGCCCGATGGCAGCTCTACGGTCATCATTCAGGGCAAGCGCAGAATTTCGATTGGGGAGTATACCCAAGAAGACCCTTACTTGAAAGCCAATACGACCCATTTGGATGACGAAGCTTTCCAAGAAGACAAGGAATACCAAGCCATCATTGACAGCATCAAGGATGTCAGTCAACGAATCATCGCTCTGTCGCCCAATATCCCGAGTGAAGCTGTGATTGCCTTGAAAAATATCGATTCGAATCGATTCTTGATTCACTTTGTAGCGAGCAATTTGAACATCGAATTGCATGAAAAGCAGGCACTTTTGGAGGAGTTGAATCCGACCAAAAGAGCTTCTAAGGTATTGGAGTATGTATTGAAAGAGCTGCAAATGTTGGAGCTCAAAGATCAAATCCAAAACAAGGTCAGAATCGACATTGATAAGCAGCAAAAAGAATACTTCTTGCAGCAGCAAATACGCGCCATTCAAGAAGAATTAGGAGGTGATACACCTGATAAAGAGATTGACAATCTGCGCGAAAAGGGCGATGCTAAAGCCTGGAGCAAATCGGTACACGAACATTTTAACAAAGAATTGGATCGCTTGATGCGCATCAATCCAGCTTCTCCTGATTATTCGGTGGGCTTGAATTATGTGCAGTTGTTGTTGGACCTGCCATGGAATGAAGTTACCCAAGACAATTTTGATTTGAATCACGCTCGTGCCGTTTTTGACGAGGACCACTTTGGCTTGGAGAAGGTGAAACGACGCATTTTGGAATACTTGGCCGTTCTCAAGCTGAAGGGGGATATGAAAAGCCCTATTATCTGCTTGTATGGCCCTCCAGGAGTAGGAAAGACCAGTTTGGGTAAGTCCATCGCTAGAGCCTTAGGGCGACAGTATGTGAGAATGTCTTTGGGTGGATTGCATGATGAATCAGAGATTAGAGGCCATCGCAAAACCTACATTGGTGCCATGCCCGGTCGAATCATCCAGAATCTGAAAAAGGTAGGCAGCAGCAACCCGGTGTTCGTGTTGGATGAAATCGATAAGTTGGGGCGCGATTTCCGAGGCGACCCATCAAGTGCCTTGTTGGAGGTATTGGATCCTGAGCAAAATGCCACCTTCTACGACAATTACCTAGAGATGGATTACGATCTCAGCAAAGTATTGTTCGTAGCCACAGCCAATTCATTGGATAACATTCAACCCGCTTTGTTAGACCGCATGGAGATCATTGATATCAGCGGATACAGCATCGAGGAGAAAAAAGAAATTGCTAAGAAATACCTGGTTCCTAAGCAGCGAAAGGCGCACGGATTGAAAGTCAAAGATTTCAAGGTGACAGATAAGGCCTTAGAAGTACTCATAGAGCAATATACAAGAGAGTCAGGCGTACGTGGTTTGGATAAGAAGATTGCGGCCTTGGCTCGTTCTGCGGCCCAACACGTGGCTTCTGAATCGCCCTATAATCCGACCTTCAAAACAGAAGAGGTGGAATCCGTTTTGGGTGCTGAGAAATTGGAACCTGAACACTACGAGAACAACGAAACAGCAGGTGTGGTAACGGGATTGGCTTGGTCACCCATGGGCGGTTCGGTGTTGTTTGTTGAAAGTGCCTTGTCAAAAGGGAAGGGCAGGCTTCAAATCACCGGTCAATTGGGAGATGTTATGAAAGAGTCGGTGCACATAGCAGCCAGTTTCTTGAGAGCCCATTCCGATTATTTGGGACTGGAGGCTGAACTTTTCGATTCCTATGATATTCACGTGCATTTCCCAGCTGGGGCCATTCCCAAAGACGGCCCGTCAGCAGGGGTAACGGTATTGACCTCTCTGGCTTCCTTGATGACCCAAAAACGGGTAAAAAATCGCTTGGCCATGACCGGGGAAATCACCTTGAGAGGCAAGGTTCTACCAGTCGGTGGAATCAAGGAAAAAGTATTGGCGGCCAAACGAGCGGGTATTCAAGAGGTGATTTTGTGTGAGCAAAACCGCAAAGACATTATGGATATTCCTGAGGCTTACATCAAAGGGATGCAGTTTAGCTACGTTAGCAACATGCTGCAAGTCTTGGATTTGGCCTTGACCGAAGAGCCTGTTGCCCAACCCATCCAGTTGGTCGTTTCCAGCGAGAAAGCCTCGAAATAAACTGTATATTTGGGTATGATCTTCAGAAAAATCTGGTCCTATTTGACCTTCCAAAAGCAAGAGGGCGAACGGAATTTGAATACTCGGCTCATGCACGGCATGAATCGGGTTAGCCTGCTTATGTTCGCCATCGCATTGGTAATTATTTTGGTTCGATTTGTATTCAAGTAATCCTTGAAACGAGTTCTGGTATCGCTGTTATGGTTTTGGGTCTTAGCCACTTACGCTCAGTCCCCAAGATGCATTGAATTGTCTCGTCAAGGCGTATCACAAAGCGAGCTGCGCTCTATGCAGCCCATCAATCGTTTTGTCCTTTCTGGAGATTCCATTTACGAACCCTTGGATTTGGCTTCGGCTAGTCTGGGTGATATTCCGCGCCAATTTGCCTTCAAAAGACCTGAGAATTGGAATCTGGGGAGCTCGAGAAACTCCTATTTCTGGGTCTATGCGAGACGAGATTATGAGGGGCCCATCGAAGATCATACTTTGGTCTTAGTGCAGGAACAATTGCACCAAGGCCGAATGATCAGAGTCTACTGGGTAGATCCCAATGGGAATTTGGACTTTAGTCATGTCAAAGGCGATACTCTCTGGAATCTATTTATTCCATGGAAATTGAGTTTGGCTCCTGGACTTTCTCTTTTGATGGAGCCTTTTCCTGTAGGGCGGTTTTCGGCCTTTGCCCAAATGCACGATGCCTCAGTGCATTCGTTGTGTGGTCCCCGTGTCTATATGGGTGCCGCTTCTGCTTTTCGATACCAACGCTTGAATTTGCGCTGGGGGTCCTTTTCCCTTGATTCAAGCAAACAAGTATATGTGGCGGTCATTGATCAAAATTTCAACGGTCAATTCGGAGATAGAGGAGTTGATAAGGTTCTGATTTCAATGGATTCATTGTATTTTGACGATGAAAGAGCATTTGCATGGGAATCTCGCACAGGATTGGTTCATACTGTGTGGAGAGGAAGGCCATGGAGACTGTCTCTGTCGGGTTCTCAAGTTTGCATCGCCGAGCAAGACGACGGTGATCATCCGTTGATAAAGGGAAAGCGAATTCCTCGTGTTAAGTATCAATTGGTCGATGCGGGCTTGTATTCCCCGCAAAAGTTGGGAATTCACCGAAGTTGGAGAGTATACAGGAATCAACCAGTATGGATCTATGTTTGGCAGCCGGACATGGGGTTGAGTGCAACCGATTCCCTTGCTCTAGCCGATTTTTCTCAAAATCAGTTCCGCGCCTGGCAAGATTTGAGTATTGTCTACAAACGGGAGCACGATGGGGAAGAGCCCTCATTGCGGGAGATTCGAAAATGGGTTCAAGATCCTCAATCGATTCTGAATGTTCGAATCATGATGGTTGCTCAAGGTGGAAATGCGAGGTATGTTCAAACCTTGAATCGACGATTTGGCTTTGCTTATGATCAAATTGTAATGGACAATCGAGCCGCTCGCAAAATGCAGTGGCAATCATTGCCACAAGTCCTGAAAATTGACGCTTGTGGACGAATTGTGGATGCTGATGCTAATATTCAGGTTTTATTGGGGTTGTAGCCCGGTTGAAAACCTTTTTTTGGTCAGAATATATCCCATTTTTGGTCGAGTGGTTTCTTGGGTGTTTTTTGAGGGTTAATATTGTGTAATACACCGAAGGTAACTATGAAGAAAACCGCCGTAACCGCCCTCTTGATTGTTTTGCTTCTCCTGTCATTGGGAGCCAATGCATTCTTATTTTCAGAAAAAAGCAAAGGTCAAATTGCCATAGAAAACGAAATCCAAATGCGCCGTCAAAGAGATTCTGTTGAACAAGAATTGCTGCGCGTAGAAGATTCGTTGAATGCGTTGGTACAAAACTATCGAAATGAAAATGCAACTTTGGTTTCAAAAGTTGAGTTACTTGAGGGAGATAACAACCCAAGAGTCATTGAAGCTTACAAACAAATTTACAGTTTGAGACGCCAGTTGGCTAGAGGTGGGAATACTGGAACTAGCATGGGAAAGACAGGAAGTCTTGAAGATTTGCGTCGTCAGTTGGAAGAGGCCAAGAAGCGAGTGGCTGAGCTTATGGCACAAATTGAACAAATGTCGAATGAGCGTGCCATTATGGTGGCTGAACTGGATTCGGCTCGAGAAAACAACCAAATTTTGACGGCTGAGAACTTCGACTTAAAGGATCGTTTGGAAAGAGGTGCTCGTCCACAATTTGGAGCCTTGTTGACCACAGGATTGATGCAGAGAAAAGGCCAGCGTGAGCCTTCTACCTCAGCGAAGAATCTTGAGAAGTTGATGATCACCTTCGACATCTTGGAAAACCCTTTGGTTACTTCAGTTGTGGAAGAGCAAATCGTCATTCGCGTTATTGATCCCAACGGGGCTATATTGTCAACAACCAACAAATCATTGCAGGATAAGAGTACCGTTGTTTCCTTGAATGAGACCATCCAATTTGATGGTGCATTGCAAAAGGTAAAGTGGTATTTTCCTCAAAAAGGGACATTGGAAGGTCGTTTGACAAAAGGCAAATACACCTGCGAGTTGTGGACCCGCGGATTGCTTCGCCAGAAGAATACTTTTGAATTGAATTAATCGCTTTAGGCATTAGTAAAAAGCCGCTTCAACAGAGCGGCTTTTTTTATGGGGTTAAGAATCAGGGAGGTCTTTGGTTAACAGTGCACACCGTTCTGTTTCACTTGTTGGCTCATGGGCCGCTGAAAGGAGCCCCTTTTGGGCTTAATTCCACGATTGCATCAACAGCATAGAGATTTGCCTATAGAGGGTATAAAAAAGCCGCGGCGCAGAGCGCCGCGGCTTTTTACACTAGCCCATCAAGCTTAGAACAAGCGCTTGAGACGGGCTTGGGCTTTTTCATTTAGGTAGTAAAGGGCCGGTACCAAAACCAGGGTCAAGAATGTCGCGAACGACAATCCGAAAATCATGGTCCAGCTCAAGGGGCCCCAGAAGGCTACGCTATCTCCACCAAAGTACAAATGGGGGTTGCCATAGGTGAATAGGGTCACAAAGTCCATATTCAAACCTACAGCCAATGGAATCAATCCCAACGATGTGGTAGCAGCCGTCAATAATACAGGAGTCATACGCGCTCTTCCTGCTTCAATCAAGGCTTCGCGCAAGGGCATTCCCTCTGCGATCAACTGATCGGCAAATTCGACCATCAAAATGCCATTTCGTACCACAATACCCGCCAAGGCCACAATACCGATGCCTGTCATGATGATGGAGAAGGACATGCCCGTGATGGCATATCCCAACAATACACCAATGACAGAGAACAAGATCTCAGACAAAATGATGAGAGGCTTGGAGATGGAGTTGAATTGGGTCACCAAAATGATGATGATCAAGGCAATACTGGTCATCAGCGCCGTTCCCAAGAAAGCGCCTGTCTCTTTTTGCTTTTCTTGTTCACCCGTCATTTCAATGGCTAGGCCTTCGGGCTTTTCAAAGCGATCGATGGCCTTCTGAACTTGGGCCACCACTTCGTTAGGAGCATAGCCGGGCAGTACGTTTGAAGCCAAAGTAATGACACGCTTTTGGTTCAAGCGGTTGATTCCACCATAACTATTGGTGTACCGAGCCGTAGCACTGGCGCTCAACGGTATTTCCCTGATTTTACCACCCATGACCATGTCTCGGTATGAGATGCGCATGTTCAACAAGGCATTCAAGTCATTGACGGTTTTCTCTTCCAAACGAACCATGATGGGGTAGTCTTCATTGTCGTCTTTGAATTTGTTAGGTTCAGCGCCGTAGATGCTGTTTCTAAGGGCGCCACCCACTTGAGAGGTAGAAATGCCCATTCGATTGGCTTTTTCGCGATCGATGTCAATGATGACCTCAGGCTTAGAGGCAACAAAGTCGCTCTTCAATTCTTCTACTCCAGGTATCTTCTGAGACTCAATGTGCAACTTCAGAGCCGATGCCGTTTGAACCAGACTTTGGAACTCGTCACCGCGAATTTCCACGTTGACCGCTTTGCCCACAGGAGGGCCATTGCGTTCTTGTTCTACGATCATTTCGACTCCAGGAAATGCACCGAGTTCCGTGCGAATTTTTTCCAACAACTCTCGGGTGCTTTGACCATTGCGCTTGGAAAATTCCACAAAGGCAACGGTGATTTTACTCTTGTTGGAGGCCACGGTTCGGTCACCGCTGTTCGGGTCTGAGGCTCCCACGGCTACGTTGGAAATGATAGACTCCACCAACGTATTGTTTTCACCCACAGCGCGGAACACTCGTTCTTCAGCCAAGCGAGTTACGCTATCGGTGGCCAAGGCCGATGTTCCAGTAGGCATGGTTAAATACACATAAGTAAAGTTGGGGTCGGCTTGCGGGAAGAAAACTACGGCAGGTTTGCGAATGCCCAAGGCTACAAAGCTCAAAATCAACATCAAAAAGGTCGCTGCAAGCACGGCAATAGGGCGTTTCCCGGTCAATATCCAAGAAACCACACGGCTGTAGTAATTCTGAACGCGTGGCCAGTGAACGTGTTGGAAACGATCAATGACGGCTTTGAGCCAAAAATGGTGCAGAATGTACAAGAGGTATAGGAATACAAACAGGTTTCCTAGACCCAATCCGCCGAGGGCATAGCCAAAGACAGCGAGGATACCCATAATGATGCTGGCTTTGCGTACCGCTTTTTTCGCCTCAGGGCTGCCAATGGCAGGGCGCTCATCGTCTCGCTTCATGAAGTCAACCGCAAATACGGGGTTGATGATGTAGGCAACCAATAAGGAAGCCAGCAAGGTGATGATCAGGGTTACGGGTAGGAAGAACATGAATTTACCTACCACGCCGCTCCAAAAGGCCAAGGGAACAAAAGGAGCCAAGGTGGTCAGAGTACCACTGAATACAGGCATGAAAACTTCTCCAGCTGCCTTTTTAGCGGCATCTACGATGCTCAAACTTTCCTTCATGAAAATGCGGTGGGTATTCTCAATAACGACAATGGCGTCATCGACCACAATGCCTAAGGCCAACAAAAAGGAGAAAAGAACGATGAAGTTCAAGGAGAATCCCAAACTGGGCAATACCAAAAAGGCGATGAAGCAAGACAGGGGAACTGACAAGCCTACGAAAATCGCATTGGTAGCTCCCATGAAGAACATCAAAATCAAGGTCACCAAAATGAAACCAATGATGATGGTGTTGATCAAATCGTGAACAGTAATGCGTGTTTGAGTGCTCTGGTCACCGGTGAATACCACGTCCAAATCTTTGGGATAGGGACCTGCCTGCAATTCCGCGATCAATTCACGGCAATCATCGCTGGCTTGAATCAAGTTCTCTCCGGCACGCTTGACAATGTTCAAGGTGATGACGTTTTTGCCCATCAAACGAGCATAACTTTCCTTTTCCTTGAAACCATCTACGACTTCGGCAAAATCGCCCAATCGCAAGGTGGCTCCTGTGTTGCTGCGCACCGACATCTGAGCAATTTCATCGGCTGATTCAAATTCGCCACTGACGCTCAAAGAACGCTTCATGTTGTCCAGGTCAATGTTGCCGCCCGAAATGCGTCGATTCTCCATTTGGATGGCACGAGAAACATCGTCAATGGTAAATCCTGCTGCCGTCATTTTAGCCAAATCCAGGTTGACCTGAATTTCGCGGTCCAATGCACCCACCATGTCTACCTTGGAAATGGCTGGCAATGACTCAATTTTGTCTTTGGCCATTTCGGCGTAGCGCTTCAGTGTTTGCAAATCGTAATTCCCACTGATGTTGATGTACAAAATGGGAATGTCAGAGAAATTGACTTCTTGTACGGTGGGGTCAGAGGGAAGGTCAGTAGGCAAGTCGCTCTTGGCCTTGTCTACCTCGTCCTTGACCTTTTGTTTGGCTTCTGCAACCTCCACGTCGGTGTCAAATTCGACGGTAATGATGGAGAAGTCTTGAATGCTCTGACTCTTCAATTGCTTGACACCGCTGATGCTCTTGATTTTTTTCTCAATGGGCTTGGTAATCAAGTTTTCAATGTCTTTGGGTGAGGATCCAGGATAAACCGTTTGAACGTAAATCGTAGGGATCACGATGTCCGGAAAGCGCTCTTTCGGAATCTTGATGTAGGAAAATATACCGGCCACACTGATGAACAGGGACAGGATATAAATGATAGTCTTGTTGTCAATCGACCAGCTGGAAGCCTTGCAAATGCAGCCGCATCTCATTGATAAAGTCCAGTACCTGCTGTACATGCATTTCGATGCTTCCACCGACTGATCACACTCATTAAGTTAAATTTAAATATGAGCTCGTTGGGGTTTTGGGGTTTTGGGG
>JALRLA010000309.1 GCA_023254645.1 Bacteroidia bacterium | reverse complement strand
GGGCCGTTTTGTAAATGGACGGAAACGACTGGTCGTCGATGGAAACCGTTATTCCACAAGCACAGGCCCTATTGGGTCAAGGCAAACCCATTGCCATTGTTATGAAGACGGAGATGGGTCAAGGTGTTGATTACATGATGGGTACCCATGCTTGGCACGGCAAAGCTCCAAATGATGAGCAGTTGGCCAAGGCATTGGCTCAGTTGCCCGAGAGCAGCGACGGCGATTATTAAAACTATGAGGGGCCTCAAACATAGCTTGTTAGCCCTTCTGGGAATTTGCAGCTTGAATCTTCAAGCTCAGGTTCCGAATGCCTATCCTGGTCAAAAAACTCGAATCTTGTTCTTACTCGATGGCAGCGGCAGCATGCTGGCGACCATGGGCAATAGCAACCGCTGGGCCGTGGCTGTGCATTTGATGGGTAAAGTGGTAGATACCCTTCGCACCGTCGGTGATGTTGAAGTCGGATTGCGGGTATTTGGACATACTCAACCCAATGAAAAGCACGATTGTTACGACACGCGTTTGGAGGTTCCTTTCGAGCCCTATAACCATAAGAAATTCTTGCAGCGCTTGTCCATGATTAAGCCCTTGGGCTACACTAGTATTACGCAATCGCTGTTGGCCGCCGCCAAAGACTTTCCGGAAGACCCAACGGCTCGCAACATCATTGTCATCATCACCGATGGAATTGAAGAGTGCGGGGGAGACCCTTGTGCGGTCTCAGAAGCCTTGCAAAAAAAAGGCATCATTTTGCGTCCTTTCATTGTAGGATTGGGCACCGACAGCGAGGAGTTTCGAAACGCCTATTCCTGTGCGGGTCGCTATTACAACGCAGAAAGCCCGGAGCAATTTCAAAAGGTTTTAGGAGTGATCATCAACCAAGCCCTGAACAATACGACGGTTCAGTTCAATCTGTTGGATGCCGATCAACGCCCCTTGGAAACCGATGTGCCCTTGTCCTTGTACAATGCAGACAACGGTCGACTGTTGGACGCTTATGTGCACACCATGAACGGAAAAAACCTGCCCGATACACTGTATCTGGACCCCATACTCCGTTACCGAGTTGTCGCCCATACCTTACCCCCTGTTTCGACAGGAACGGTTGAAATTATACCGGGCCGCCACAACACCATTCCACTGGAGACTCCCCAAGGAGATTTGGAAATCAAAATTGGGGGAATCAACAAATACGGTCGTTTGCAGGCCATTGTTCGGCAGCACGATAGCATGGCTACGATCAATGCCCAATCGGCCAACACGGTTGAGCGATACTTGACCGGCTCCTATGACTTGGAGATTCTCACCACCCCTCGCTTGTATTTCTACAACGTACCCATCAAGTCCAATCGAACCTATACCATCGAATTGCCGGCACCCGGTCAATTGCAAATGATCTTGGGTCGCGACTTAGTAGGCTCTGTGTTCGAGTGGAAAAACAACCAAATGGTGTGGGTGATGGACATTGAAGGCAATATGGGAAAGACCCTGTACGCCATGCAGCCTGGTACTTACAAACTCGTATATCGCTTCAAAGGCGAAACCCGAACTCTGTATTCCAAACAGCAATTTTTTACCATACAATCTGGAACCAATACTAGCATAGCACTCTAAATTCTATATGAAACATTACGAAATTCTCGGCAACAAAGACACACGCAGCGGCTTCGGAGCCGGTTTGCTCGAAGCGGGCCAATCGAACGAAAACGTGGTAGCTCTTTGCGCCGATTTGACAGGTTCACTCATGATGAACGCTTTTCAAGACGCCTTCCCAACGCGCTTTTTCCAAGCGGGTATTGCGGAGGCCAATATGATGGGCGTTGCGGCTGGATTAGCACTGGGTGGCAAGGTGCCCTTTACCGGTACTTTTGCAAATTTTTCGACAGGACGAGTGTATGATCAAATTCGCCAGAGCATTGCCTACAGCCACAAGAATGTGAAAATTGCGGCTTCGCATGCCGGTTTGACTTTGGGCGAAGACGGTGCTACCCACCAAATTTTGGAAGACATCGGTTTGATGAAAATGCTTCCTGGAATGACGGTGATCAACCCCTGCGATTACAATCAGACCAAAGCGGCTACCAAAGCCATTGCGGAGATGGCTGGTCCTGTTTACTTGCGTTTCGGTCGCCCAAAATGGCCCGTTTTTATTAGTGAGGATACTCCCTTTATCATCGGCAAGGCATTGATGCTAAACGAGGGTACGGATGTTTCCATATTTGCTACCGGCCATATGGTTTGGAAGGCCATTGAAGCCGGTCACATTCTCGCTGCAAAAGGAATTTCGGCTGAAATCATCAACATTCACACCATCAAGCCACTAGACGAAGAGGCGGTACTAGCATCTGCTCGTAAAACCGGTTGTGTAGTGAGCTGCGAAGAGCACCAACGCCACGGCGGATTGGGCGATAGCATAGCTCAGTTATTGGCTCGCACCGAGCCCAAACCCATGGAATTCGTGGCCGTTAACGATTCGTTCGGTGAAAGTGGAAAGCCCGAAGAGTTGTTGGTGAAATACCACTTGGATACGCCTGACATTGTAGAAGCCGCATTGAAAGCCATCGCTCGCAAGGGTTGATAGCGGCCCAAACTCTACCATGAATACCCGAGATCTGGTTTTGCGGTTTTCCGCCTCTGAAGCGGTGGCAGAACTGAGCCAAGCCCTATCTTCGGGAAGCAGAAAGCTGCACCTACAAGGCCTTTGCGGAAGTGGCGGAGCCATGACTGTTGCCAGTCAATTTGCCCAGCAGGCCAGTCCTGTATTGGTGTTGCTTCCGAGCAAAGAGGAAGCCGTCTATTTCAAAGCCGATCTGGAAAATCTATTGGCTCCTCAGCCTGTACATTTTTTACCCGAATCCTATCTAAAGCCTTATCAATCGCTTCGCGAGAACGCCAGCGCTGTTCAGGAACGCATTGAAACGCTCTCTGCCTTGCGCAAGTTGGAACATCCCATTTTGGTTACCTATACGGCGGCCATTGCGGAGTATGTGGTGGATCGCGAAGATTTGGAAAGTCAGTCGTTTGAAGTGTCCAAAGGCCAGCGATTGGATATTGATTTTTTGCTCGAGTTTTTGCAAGAATGCGGTTTCGAACGCTGTGATTTTGTCTTTGAGCCTGGCCAGTTTTCCTGGAGAGGTGGCATCATCGATTTGTTCTCTTACGCTCACGAATTTCCCTTTCGTATAGAATTGGACGGGGATATCATCGAGAGCATTCGAAGCTTTGATGTTAACGATCAACGCTCGATCAAAGAAATCGGTTTTTTCTCTTTGGTTCCGGATGTCAACAAACAAGAGCAAAGTAAGCCACAGGCTTCCCTATTGGATTATTTCGGCAAAGAAGCCTGCTGCTACTCCATAGACTTAGAACTTCAAATTGAAGCCTTGGCCAAAGGCTGGGAAAAAGCCCTACAACTGCACCAGTCGGCCATCGATCTCAAGTATGAGGATATTCCGAGTCACCCCAAAGAGCTTTGGCAAACGCCCATGTCCCTGTTGAAACAAATCGAGGCCTTGAAGCAAATTTGGCTGGGCGGTACTCGACCTTCACGCTGGACCTCCATTTCGTTTCACCAAGAGCCGCAGCCCTTGTTCAGTCGAAACATGGAAGGCTTAAAATCGTGGTTGCAATCCCAGCGCGATTCAGGTCACGAGACCTTTGTGTTCAGCGAAAACAATCGCCAGATTGAGCGATTGGCCAGCTTGCTCAACGAAGCAAATTATGAACTGTTTCAACCGGTATATGTGGGGTTGAGCGCCGGATTCGTGGATCAAGATCTGGGACTCTCCCTGTTGACGGAACACCAGTTGTTCGACAAATATTACCGCCCAAGAGGACGTCAGAAGTTCTCCTCAAGTACGAGTCTGACGCTTCGCGATTTGAAGTCCTTAAAGCCGGGTGATTTTGTCACTCACATCGATCATGGCATCGGTCGATTCGCGGGCTTGGAAAAGATGGAAATCGCAGGGGTGATTCAAGAAGTCGTGCGATTGGTCTACAAGGACAACGATCTGCTGTATGTTAGTGTGAATTCGCTGCACAAGATCAGCAAGTTCTCAGGCAAGGATGGCACGGCACCCTCCATGCACAAACTGGGTTCTGGAGCCTGGGAAAAGCAAAAGCGAAGTACCAAGAAGAAAGTCAAAGACATCGCTCGTGAGCTGATTGCTTTGTATGCTCAGCGCAAGGCCCAAAAAGGATATTCCTTTGGTCCTGATAACTATTTGCAGATGGAGTTAGAGGCCAGCTTTTTCTTTGAGGATACCCCTGACCAAGCCAAGGCCATTGACGATGTCAAACGCGACATGGAGCGAGAACAACCCATGGATCGTTTGGTATGTGGAGATGTGGGTTTTGGTAAAACCGAGGTGGCCATGCGTGCGGCATTCAAAGCTGTGTGCGACAGCAAACAAGTCGCCGTATTGGTTCCGACTACCATTTTGGCCCAGCAACATTACCGCAGTTTTGTCAAGCGCTTCAAGGGTTTCCCCGTTCAGGTCGATTACCTGAATCGTTTCAAATCAGCCAAAGAGCAAAAGGCCACCTTGGAAAATGTCAAAAATGGCCAGGTAGATGTGCTCATAGGTACCCACCGAATTTTGGCCAAAGACCTTGAATTCAACGATTTGGGATTGATGATCATCGACGAGGAACAG
>JALRLA010000122.1 GCA_023254645.1 Bacteroidia bacterium | reverse complement strand
TGGAAGACCAACTGGGTTCCTTGTCGGTAGGCAAGCGCGCCGATTTCTGGACCACCCGCAGCCAAGATGCCTGGTTGTCGATTCCTTATTTCATGGGCATCAACCACGCCCAACGCGTATTCATTGGCGGCGAAGAGGTGACTTCGTAGAAGTTTGGTCGTAAAATTATTGCCACCCGTACAAAGCCTGTTTCATAGGAGAAATCGGGTTGTATCTTTGCCCCATGCCTTATCCTGAAATGCTTGTAGCGCCCATGCGGGCTGAATTGACCAACCAAGGTTTTACCGAATTGAAATCGGCCGATGAGGTTTCAGCGGCCATGGATTCCAACAACGACACCGCTTTGGTAGTGGTGAATTCTGTCTGCGGATGCGCAGCAGGTTCTTGCCGTCCCGGTGTATTGAAGAGCTTGCAGGGCGATAAAAAGCCCGCCCAATTGTTCACCGTGTTTGCTGGACAAGATTTGGATGCCACCAGCAAAGCCCGTGAATACATGATGCCCTATCCCCCCAGTTCTCCCGCCATTGCGTTGTTCAAAGGCAAGGAATTGGTGGCCATGATTGAGCGTCACAACATCGAAGGCCGCAGCGCCGACATGATTTCCGATGCTTTGCAAGGCGCTTACGCCGAGCACTGCTAAGCTCATTTTTCTATTGCTTATATTTGAGGGAGCCCCAGTGGCTCCCTTTTTTATGTTCTGGCGGAGAATCCTATTCGTTTTGCTGGCTTCGGCTGGTTTGTTGAATGCCCAACCCTTGCCCAATACCTGGAATCATGAGCAGTTGGGTACGGTAGCATTTGTTCAACTAGAGCGGCCCATTTCTGTAGAGAATTGGCCCGTCTTGGCCGAGAAACTGGGTGCGGCTCAAGGGAGTACTTGGCGGGAAATTTCCCGATTTACCGATGAACTGGGCCAGGAGCACATTCGCCTTCAACAGGTGGTCTCTGGCGCTGATGTCTATTTTGGCGAAGCCATTCTGCACCTTCGTGACGGTCAAATTTTCAGGGTGAATGGGGCCTTGGTCCCGGCCTCTTTGTTGTCTTCCGATCCGGTGAAGAATTTGCGCGATCAGCAGGCTGACTTGCAGGTCTATTTGAACCAACAACCGGTAGTTCGCTGGGCTTGGGAAGACGAAGGCTTGACCCGTTTGTTTCAACAGGTTCAAGGACGAAGTGATACGAGTTTTTATCCGCAGGGGAAAATGGTGTGGTACGCGCCGGTAAACCGTTTGGATCAGGTGCACCGCATGGCCTACCAATACAAGGTCTATGCGGCCGATACGGCCTGGGCCCGTGAGGTGTTTTTGGACGCGGGAACCGGAGCCTTGCTGGGTGAGCACGAATTGATTCACCACACCGATGTAACGGGCAAGGCCAAGACCAAGTACTCCGATACGCAGTCGATGGTCACCGATAGCACCGGTGCAGGGCAGTATCGACTTCGAGAGGCGGGCCGGGGAAACGGCATTGAAACCTACGACATGAACAACGGAACGAACTACAATTCAGCCGTTGATTTCACTGATGCCGACAACTTTTGGAACAACGTAAATGCCCAAAAGGACGAGGTGGCGCCTGATGCTCATTGGGGGGCGCAAGTAACCTTCGATTACTTCAAAAAGGAGCACAACCGAAGCAGTTACGACAACAACAATGCGAAGATTTACAGCTTCGTGCACTACTCGTCAAACTACAACAACGCCTTTTGGAACGGCTGGTGCATGACCTACGGCGATGGGAATGGGAGCACTTTCACGCCCTTGACCGCCATCGATGTTTGCGGCCATGAAATTGCCCACGCGGTGACCAGCAATACGGCCAACTTGGTCTACAGCTACGAGAGTGGAGCCTTAAACGAGAGCTTTTCCGATATTTTTGGCAATGCCGTCGAGCAGTACGGTCGGCCGAATGATTGGAGCTGGCGCATAGGCGAAGACATGACCCCTTCGGGCAACGGCATTCGGGCCATGGAGAATCCCAATTTATTCAACCAACCCAAGTTTTACAAGGGCGTGAAGTGGTACAGCGGTACCGGCGACAACGGCGGTGTGCACTACAACAGCGGTGTCCAGAATTACTGGTTTTACTTGCTCAGCGAAGGCGTTTCGGGCACCAACGAAAAGGGTTGGAGTTTTTCTATTGACAGTTTGGGCATGGAAGAGGCTGCTAAAATTGCCTACCGAAACCTCAGCGTTTATTTGACCAAGTCGGCTCAGCAC
>JALRLA010000121.1 GCA_023254645.1 Bacteroidia bacterium | reverse complement strand
CATTTCGCTGGCCACGTGAACCATTTCGTCCAAACTGGGGGTAATCAAGCCCGAAAGGCCTATGATGTCTGCTCCCCAGGCTTGGGCTTCGGAGAGAATGGTATCAGAAGACACCATGACTCCCAGGTCTTTGATCGCATAATTATTGCAAGCCATAACGACCCCAACGATGTTTTTTCCGATGTCATGCACATCACCCTTCACGGTGGCCAAGAGAATTTTACCCTGGGCTTTGGCATCGGGATTGGCGGCTTTTTGGGCTTCCAAATAGGGATGCAAATAGGCTACGGCCTGCTTCATCACCCGGGCGCTTTTGACCACTTGAGGCAGGAACATTTTGCCGGCTCCAAACAGGTCTCCGACGTGGTTCATGCCGTCCATCAAGGGGCCTTCGATGACCGATAATCCGTCGCCCAACAGTTGGTAGGCCTCTTCGGTATCGGATTCAATGAATTCGGTGATGCCTCGAACCAAGCTGTAGGTCAAGCGCTCGGCCACAGGGGCCTCGCGCCACTCCAACACCTTAGCCTCGTCTGTTTTTTTACCCTTGACCGTTTCAGCAAAGCTGATCAGGCGCTCGGTGGCATCGGGTCGGCGGTTCAGCAAAACGTCTTCCACCCGTTCCAACAAATCGGAAGGGATGTCGGCGTATACCTCGATCATTCCCGCGTTGACAATACCCATGTCCATGCCGGCTTGAATGGCGTGGAACAAAAAGGCCGAGTGCATGGCTTCGCGTACGGGGTTGTTGCCGCGAAACGAAAAGGAAATATTCGAAACACCCCCGCTGACTTTGGCGTGGGGCAGGTTTTGCTTGATCCAGCGCGTGGCTTCAATGAAGTCAACCGCGTAGTTGTTGTGCTCATCCATGCCGGTGGCCACGGTCAGGATGTTGGGATCGAAAATGATGTCCCAAGCCGGGAATTTGGCCTGCTTCACCAAGAGTTCGTAGCTGCGCTGGCAAACGGCAATTTTGCGCTCAAAACTGTCGGCTTGACCCGTTTCATCAAAGGCCATCACCACCACAGCCGCGCCGTAGCGCTTGATGATTTTGGCTTTTTGCAAGAAGGCTTCCTCTCCGTCTTTCAAGGAAATGGAATTCACGATTCCTTTGCCTTGAATGCAACGAAGTCCAGCTTCGATGACCTCCCACTTGGAGCTGTCGATCATGACAGGTACCCGGGAAATATCGGGTTCGGCGGCTAGCAACTGAAGGAAGGTGGTCATGGCTTGAACGCCATCGAGCATGCCTTCGTCCATGTTGATGTCAATCACCTGGGCCCCGTTTTCTACTTGTTGGCGGGCTACGTCCAAGGCGGCATTGTAATCGCCGTTGAGAATCAAACGAGCAAAGGCTTTTGAACCGGTAACGTTGGTTCGTTCGCCGATATTGACAAAGTTCGTGCTAGCCGTTAGCGTGAAAGGCTCCAATCCGCTGAGCCTCAGCAGGGGCGATATATGAGGTGCGTCGCTCAACTTAACGCAAAGATGGCCAACGCTGGGGGTTGCTTTCGTGCATCATTTGATAGATGCGCTCGAAAACCTCGTCAACGCTGGGTTTGGAGAAGTAATCGCCGTCGCTGCCATAGGCGGGACGGTGGGCTTTCGAAGCAATGGTCAAGGGAGCGCTATCCAAATACTGATAGCCGTTTTGCTCCTCCAAAACCTGCTGCAAAATGAAGGCAGAAGCGCCTCCAGGTACGTCTTCGTCAAGGATGACCAAACGGTTGGTCTCAGCCAAACTTTCGGCGATGCGGTGATTGAGGTCAAAGGGCAATAGGGTTTGCACGTCGATGACTTCCAAACGAATGCCATGCTCGGCCAAGCGGTCGCAGGCCTCTATGGCAATGCGGCAGCAGGAACCGTAGGTGACCAAGGTAGCGTCTTCACCGAAGCGGAGCACATCGGGCTGGCCCAAAGGCACGGTGAACTCACCGATGTTCTGGGGCATTTTTTCCTTGATGCGGTACCCGTTGAGACATTCTACCACCAAGGCAGGCTCATCGGCTCTGAGCAAGGTGTTGTACATACCAGCGGCACGAGTCATATCGCGGGGAACGCAAACGTGCATGCCGCGAACCGAGTTCAAGATCATTCCCATGGGGCTGCCTGAGTGCCAAATGCCCTCCAAGCGGTGCCCGCGGGTACGCACAATCACAGGGGCCTTTTGGCCGCCTTTGGTGCGGTACTGCAAGGTGGCCAGATCATCGCTCATGGGCTCTAGGGCGTAGAGCAAATAATCCAGGTATTGAATTTCAGCTATGGGGCGCAAACCACGCATAGCGGTTCCGATACCCTCACCCAATATGCTCCACTCGCGAATGCCTTTGTCACTGACGCGCAGCTCGCCAAACTTCTCTTGCAAACCGGAGAATCCTTGGTTCACATCGCCAATTTTGCCTACGTCTTCCCCGAAGGCAAACACGCGGGGATCGCGCTCCAAATTGGCTTCGAAGCAGCCGCGAACCACTTGATAGCCGTCAACGACTTCGTCGCTGAATATCGGATCAACTGTAGGTACCTTCAATGCCGATCCCGCACTTTCGCTGTGCAAATGCGAGCTGTATCGAGCGCCGTTCAAGGCTTCAAAATCAGCCAGGGCATCCAACAGGGGTTTGCGCTTGTCAGCGGGTAACCCCAACGTCGCCCGCAGGGCGGCGTGCAAGGTGTTTCCGATGCCTTTGCGGCCGGGATCCAGGCTGCTGCTCAAGTTTTCACGAATGGCGCTCAAGTCAACGCCTTGAGCGATCAATTGATCCAAGGTCTGAAGACAAGCAGCCACTTCTTGCTTGATGGTTCCAGAGAAATCCATCCAAGCTTGTTTTTGGTCTTGCTTGACTTCGGCTAGTGCATCGGCTTCCATGGCGTCGAGGTCTTCGGCCGTGCTGAATCGCTGGTTCAAGATCCATTGGCGCATTTGGGCAATGCAATCGTATTCGGTTTCCCACTCGAGACGCTCTTTGCTCTTGTAACGCTCGTGCGAACCCGAGGTAGAGTGGCCTTGGGGTTGGGTCACTTCTTTTACGTGAACCAGAACGGGTCGGTGGTTTTCGCGGCAGAAATCGGCGGCCTTTTTGTAGGTAGTAGCCAGTTCGGCATAATTCCAGCCACGGGCGGTGAAAATCTCCAAACCGATGCCGTTTTTGTCGCTCTGGAACCCACCCATGATGGCCGAGATGTTCTCTTTGGCCGTTTGGTATTTGGCGGGTACAGAGATTCCATACCCATCGTCCCACACGCTCATGAGCATGGGAACTTGCATGACACAAGCGGCGTTCATGACT
>JALRLA010000149.1 GCA_023254645.1 Bacteroidia bacterium | reverse complement strand
TGACCCTAGGTGGGCCAACATCGCAGAGAAGAGCATTGAGGAGATTCTCACGGATCATGCCTTTTGTGAACAGAAGGCGGCTACCCAATGCATTTCGATGATTGTTCGATTTTCAGAACGCGTGGAATTGGTCGATGCAGTCAGTCCTGTGGTGGCTGAAGAATGGGGCCACTTTCGAAAGGTTTTGAAAGAACTCAAAAAGCGGGGTTTTGAACTGGGTAAACAGCGCAAAGATGAATACGTGCTGGCCCTGCAATCCTTTATCAAAAAGGGCGGAAGCAAGGAAGACCACCTCTTGGAAAACCTGCTGATCTGCGCTTTGATAGAAGCGCGTAGCTGCGAGAGATTTCGATTGTTGAGCTTGCATTGCAGCGACGAATCCCTGCGTGATTTCTACCACGAATTCATGGTGTCTGAAGCGGGTCATTACCGCATGTTTTTGGACCTAGCTCGAACCTATTTTCCTGCTGAACGTGTGAAATCGCGCTGGTCTGAGTGGTTGGAATACGAGGCCTCTGTCATGCAATCGTTGGAATTGCGCGGTGACCGGGTTCATTGATTATCCCAATCCGACGTCCAGGGCCATCATGATCAAAAAGCCCACCATCAATCCCAAAGTGGCTTTGTCCGTGTGCCCGTCTTTTTGGGACTCAGGAATGACTTCTTCTACGACAACATAGATCATGGCACCCGCGGCAAAGGCCAAGGCATAGGGGAGAATGGGAACGGCGATCATGACCAATCCAACACCCAATAGAGCGGCCAAAGGTTCCACAGCTCCGCTCAACTGTCCCCACAAAAAGGATTTCCATTTGGACAATCCGAAGCGCCGAAGAGGAAGGGATACGGCCAAGCCTTCGGGAAAGTCTTGGATGCCAATTCCAATAGCCAATGCAATGGCGGCTCCCAAATCAGCACCGGGAAGACCTTCGGCCACAGCTCCAAAAGCGACACCTACGGCGAGTCCTTCAGGAATATTATGAAGAGTAATGGCCAATACTAGCAATACGGTTCGGCTCCAATTGGTTTGTACGCCCTCGCTTTTCTCAAGGGGTTCATTCAAGTGAAGGTGAGGAAGCCATTGGTCAAGGGCGAAAATAAACAAAGCCCCACACATGAATCCGATGCCAACAGGAACCCAAGCATAGTGAGAGGGCCAGTCTTGTTCGGCCATTTGAATGGCGGGGTTGAGCAGGGACCAAAAACTGGCTGCGAGCATAACTCCTCCTGTAAATCCCAGCAGGGTATCCATGAAGGCACGTTTGACCGAGGGTATGAAAAAGACCATCGCTGCACCCAAGGCGGTGATCAGCCAAGTGAAGGTCGCCGCACTGAATCCCTGCATCAGGGGGTGCATACCGTCGAAAAAATGAACGAGATGTTCCATCGCTTAGAGGAACAAATCTAATAAGTTAGATTAATCTAACAATACGGGTGGGCAGAATTTTAGTAGAAATACTCGTCTGATTTCTTGAAGTTCTCCAAGTCGAACAAATAGGTGAATCGAAATTGCACAAACCCGCCGCGGTATTGAAGAGGGAAGGAGCGGTTCCAAAACTCTCCTGATTCCACCCTTAGTTCAGATTCTTGGCGAAGCGATTGTTGATACAACAAACCAAATTCGTAGCGGTTGCCATTTTCACCGGTTCCACCCATGGCGAATCCCAAATAAAAGGCGGGAACAAATTTGGATGGAGTGGTTTGGACAATACGAAAAACGGTATCTCGGGGATCGTTCAAAAAGGTTTGGGTTTCGGTATTGAAAAGCCAACTGCCCGAAACGCCAAATTTTTCGGTCAAGAAAGAGCTGCCACTCAGAGACTGTCTCAGACTTAGGCCGATGGGGATGTTCAAGCTACCGCTGTTGTGGCTTAGGCTTCCCGTGTTCAGACCGAGGGTGTCGTTGTTGATCTTGTACCCCTTGTTGACAAGGCCAATGCCCAGTTGTACACTGGCTCCAGGGCTCAAATTATACTGGGTATTGAGTTGAAAGTACGCTCCCGTTTTGTTTCGGCTGCTGTAAGCGGCCGGTAGGGTATCACCACTGTAAGTTCGGGCCACTGTTAATCCCGCTTCTGGACCAATGTGCCAACGGCTAATGGACTGGGCCGAAAGGGCTGCGAACGAGCAGAGAGCGAACAGGGCTAGTGCGAGCTTTTTGAATGCCATACCGCAAATGTAATGGCCCTTGGGGCTAGATTTGCAGCATGATTTCAATCCCATCAGCCTGGAAGGCCATTCACATGGCTTTGGAAGACTTTCGACACGATCCAGAGTGGATGGCCTGCATGCAATTGGCTGAATCCAAAAATCGCTGGTTCGACCAAAATTCTATCGCTTTTGCCCTGGATCAGTGGTATGCAATGAGTTCCCAGGACCACGCGGCTGAATGGGAGGAGCGCTATGGTAGCCCGACATTCTTGGAAAAGCGATTGGGGTTGATTTTGGCCGGCAATTTACCCTTGGTCGGGATACACGATGTATTAACTGGTGTTCTCTGCGGATACCGTGTTCTCGCGAAAGCCTCTACAGATGATACCGAATTGCCCAAAATGCTCTTGAAAAAAGCCGCTCAATATGACTCCATCTGGTCCGAACGGGTAGAATGGGTAGATACCCTTCAGCAACTCGATGCGGCCATTGTTACAGGAAGCAATCAAACGGCAAGGCATTTTGCCCATTTTTTTCGTGACATCCCCCATTTGATTCGCCACAACCGCAGCAGTGTGGCTGTTCTTTCGGGCCAGGAAACTCCCGAAGAACTATTGGCCTTGGGTAGCGATGTGTTCCAGTATTACGGATTGGGTTGTCGAAGCGTATCCAAACTGTACTTGCCAGAAGGCTATTCGTTTGAGACCCTGTTGCCCGTATGGGAGCCGGTTTTCAATGTATTGGCCCTTCACCACAAATACGTCAACAACTACCACTACCACAAGGCCTTGCTCTTGATGAACCTAGATGCTCACATCGATTCAGGTTATTCCATTCTCAAGGAACGCGAACAGTTGCACGCTCCAGTAGGAATGTTGAATTATCAGTTTTACACCTCTTTGGATGAGTTGAATGAGGAATTGAAATCCCTGTCAGATGAGATACAGTGCATTTCATCCAACATGCCAGAAATCAAGGGTGCTACGCCATTGGGAACCACGCAATGTCCGGGTCTATTTGATTATGCCGATGGAATTGATACCGCCCAGTGGTTGCTGAATGTCGGCTAAGAATTTCCAAACGAACGATGTATCAGCCCGGCTACGGCTTTGGCCATTTCGTTGTCTGACTCTAGGGTAGGATTGATCTCGGTGATTTCCAGAACTTGGGTTTTGGGGTGTTTCCAAAAGGTGCTCAAAACGGTTTCGCTATCTTGCA
>JALRLA010000156.1 GCA_023254645.1 Bacteroidia bacterium | reverse complement strand
GACTACAATTTGACCAGGAACTTCGATGACTTTGGTGACTCCGTGCATGGTCATATCGCCTTTCACCTTGACGTTGTAGGTACCAGGAGCTTGATAGTTCACCGCAGATGCATCCACCAATTTGCCGGAAAATGAAGCATTCGGAAAGGTGGCCGACTCCATGTAATTCTCCTGAAAATGCTGCTGCATCAATTCTTTCTTGAACTGAAAGGAATTCACAGGAACACGAAATTGAACCGTTCCATTGTCAGCTGAGAGGGCCGCAATGACTTGGTTGTTTTGTGCGTCAAAGCTTCCGGTTGCTGCGGTATTTACGAAAGAAATGTTTCCAGTTTTGGTTTGGTAGACTTGGGCGGTCGCGCTGCTGGCCACTGCCAACATTGCGCCTAATAAAGAGATATAGGTTTTCATCGTATTAATTTTCGGTTTTAATCCAATTCAAAGGATTGCAGCGTGTTAGCTGAATCGCAATTTCAGAGCCCAACAAATCAAACTCGGGATCGGGCATGGTTATTCCACATGAACAAAGGAGATGCAAAGAATCGCCAGCCACTACCCCAGCCAATTCTTCTTTCAAAGAAGCGTCAAAGGCCGCTTGAACCAACACATTTTCAGGGCTGCTCAGCACGAATATTTGGGCCGTGTCGCTGGCAGCAGGCACCTGAGCTACGGCTGCAGTAAATTCCACCTTTTTGGTTTGGTAGCGATTGGCCGCCGTATCTCCTTGGTTTTGATTCAACTCAGCCAGCCAACTGGCGTAGTTCAATTCAAAATCAGCCTTGCCCGTGGTTTTGACCTCGGCTGGCTTCATGTACAAATAAGTGCCAATCCCTACCACCGTCAAAACAAGCAAGAGGGCTAGAATAAAGTAAGGTTTTTGATAAAATTTCATTTGGGGCATAGATTGGGTTTTTGGGCGTCAATCGTTTTTCAGACTTTTGCGATTCCGTGTTTCGACTATTTAACAATTTTAATGCCATTATCCCTAAAGCTGTAGGGCTATTTTTTTTGCTTAGCCTCTTGTGCCTAAAGGCCAGTGCCCAAACCGGGCCCCGCCAAATCATTACAGCCAAGCAAATTTACACGGCTGACACAGCCCATTGGGCCGTTGAAGCGATGGTCATTGAAAACGGCAAAATTGCCTATGTAGGTAGCCGAGACTCTGCATTGATCAAATTCCCGGAGGCCCAAATAACCGATTATGGGAATGCTGCGGTGTACCCTGGGTTCATTGACGCCCACTGCCATTTCTTGGGTTACGCTCAAGGCCTCAACGAAGCTCAGCTCTATTCCTGCGAGTCGATTCCAGCCGTATTGAAAGTCCTAAAGAACCAAGCCAAGAAGCAGAAAAAGCTTGAGCAGCCCCTGCGCCCTGACAACTGGATCATTGGCCGCGGATGGGACCAAAACCTTTGGGGCGGGCAATTCCCAACTCGAACCGATTTGGATGCTCAGTTTCCTCAAACACCCATCTGCCTCTCTCGCGTAGATGGTCATGCGGTGTGGCTGAACAGTGCCGCCGAACGCCTTTTGAAGATCGATACATCCATGGTCGTAGAAGGTGGCGAACAATTTTCCGGCATTTATGTAGACGCCTGGGCCGACTGGATCAAAAAGAGAATACCACCCATGAATGTAGACGCTCTCGCCCAAAGTGTAGAGCAAGCCGAACAGCTGGCATTGGCCTCTGGATTGACCAGTTTGCACGAAGCTGGGCTGAGTGTTGAACAAGCCCAATGGTTGCAGTCTTTGCAGAACCAACAGAAGCTGCATCTGCGTTTGAATGTCATGTTGTCAGCCGGCGAATCCACCTTTGCCTATTTGGCTCAACACGGGCAATGGCAGAGCGATCGGATGCAGGTTCACGCGGTTAAATTTTATTTGGATGGAGCACTGGGTTCTCGAGGAGCCCTATTGAAAGAAGACTATTGCGACCGATTGCATCACCGCGGCTTGCAATTGATGAGCCCTCAGGAATTGGGTGGGTACGCCTATTTTCTGCGCGACAAGGGCATTCAAGTCTGTGTTCACGCCATCGGAGACAGTGCCAATGCCCTGGTTTTGAATCTCTTTCACCAGATTCTGCAACCCGGACACGACGCGCGTTGGAGAGTGGAGCACGCCCAAATCGTGACACCCAACGATTGGCATTATTTCTCTGACCGTTCCATCATACCCAGTGTGCAACCCACCCATGCCACCAGTGATGCTCCATGGGCCGAATCCCGTTTGTGTGAGCAGCGAATGCAGGGAGCCTATGCCTACCAAAGCCTGTTGGATACAGCCGGAATTTTGGCTTTGGGAACCGATTTCCCCGTTGAATCGCTTGACCCACTCAATACCTTTTACTCAGCTGTTTTTCGAAGCGATCGATCTGGAAATTTGAGCCAACCCTTTGGCGCCACACAAGCCCTGAGTCGCCGTGATGCTTTGCTAGGCATGACGCATTGGGCCGCATACGCCGGATTCGAAGAGCAACAAATCGGCCAATTGAGAGCAGGGCTTCAAGCCGATTTTGTGGTTCTCAACCGCGATTTAATGTACGACGATGCCGAGAAACTTCGCAAGATCAAAGTCAAAGCGACTGTTATTGCGGGTGAAACCTTGTACGGTCGATAATTTCGAAACAAAACACCTAAAAATTCAACCGCAATGAGTGGTTCTTCCTACTCATTCAGCCATGGAGCATTCGTCCAAGCGGGGATGGATCATGACCAAAGTCACGAGTTGCTTTCAACAAATGAAGTACCTTCGCTTGCATGAGAGGGAAACTTCTAATTGCAGCTTTGGCGCTAGCCTCATGCCAATCCAAGCAAGAGACCTACACGATCGAATCCAAACCCATTGTAGAGTCAGTTTATGCTTCAGCCCGTTTGCGAGCTGAAGGTCAGTACGACTTGTCGACGGCCGTGGGAGGACGAGTCATCGCCTTGTTGAAGAAAGAAGGCGATCAGGTTCAGGCCGGTGAATTGATAGCCGTACTGGAAGCTGATAAGGCTCAGGCTCAGTTGGCTGGAGCGGAGGGC
>JALRLA010000134.1 GCA_023254645.1 Bacteroidia bacterium | reverse complement strand
AGACCATCTCCCGCGGATACGCTAGCTTCGACTACCATCCCATTGGCTATAAAGAGAGCAAGTTGGTTAAAATGGATATTTTGCTCAACGGCAAACAAGTCGATGCCTTGAGTGCGGTCATTCACCGGGACAACGCCTTCGATTTGGGCAAAAAGATTTGCAAAAAACTCAGAGACTTGATTCCCCGTCAGCAGTTTGAAATCGCGATTCAAGCCGGCATTGGAGCCAAAATCATTGCCCGAGAAACCTTGAGTGCTTTGCGTAAAGACGTGACTGCCAAGTGTTACGGCGGTGACATCACCCGTAAGCGCAAACTGCTTGAAAAGCAAAAGGCCGGTAAAAAACGCATGCGCCAGGTCGGTAATGTCGAAATACCGCAGTCGGCCTTCATGGCGGTACTCAAGCTCAACGATTGATAACTTGGGCGGGTGAATGCACCCGAACACTTGGTCTGGCTTCTGGCCATGGCTCGCAACCCGAAGATCAAACCCCTTTCTTTGCACGCTTGGTTGAAGCAATTCCCTCAAGCCCCCACTGAGCTCCCAGAAGCCTCTGAAAGCCTATTGGCTCATTGCGCTTGCGCGGTCGACGCACCTTCCCTTCAGTTGGCCCGTCAGGACCTCGAATCGGCCCTTGCCTCTGGTTTGGCCTGCGTAGACTATTGGAACCCCGAGTATCCGTATCGATTGCGCGAGATCCCTTCAGCGCCCCCATTGCTCTTTACCAAAGGCCAAGCCCATAATTGGAATGCCCCTCGCATGGGAGCCATCGTAGGTAGCAGGGCCTGCAGCCCCCAAGGCATGGCTTTCACCCGAGAATTGGTTCAAGGATTGGCTTCACAGGGAATCACTTGGGTATCGGGTTTGGCACTAGGCATAGACGGGACCATGCACCAAGCAGCCCTAGACTCAGGTCAAGCCACCTGGGGTGTTTTAGCGGGCGATGTGCGGGAGGTTTATCCGCCGGGGAATCGAAACCTGGCCCATGAGATGACGCAGCGACCGGGCAGCGCTGTGTTGTCAGAAAACCTTGGGCAACAAAGCTTTGACCCCCTAGCCTTTAAGCGCCGAAACCGATTGATCGCCGGCATGGCCGATTTTGTTGTGCTTGTCGAAAGCAAGGACCCCTCTGGAAGTTTAATTACGGCTCAATATGCGGAGAACTTTGATCGACGATTGTTTGCCGTGCCTCAACACCCTAGTCATTCCTTGTCGGCCGGACCGAATGGCCTGATCCAACAACAAAGAGCCCTGCTGTGTCAACAGGGCTCTGATATTGTTCAAGAAATGAATTGGTTTTAGCGCTTGGCCTTTTGCTGGCTGGCCTTCATCGCATCTTCCATGCGCTGCTGGAACTTGCTCTTGGTCACCGGCTTCTTTTTATTCTCGGCAATTTGGGCCTTCAACTTTTCGTCATCCACCATGCGGCGAATGATGAATTGCTGCGAGAAGGTGATGATGTTCGAAACGAAGTAATACCACGTCAATCCGGAAGCATAATCGTTCAAAACCCCCAAGAAAATGATGGGCATGAAATAACCGATGTACTTCATTTGACCGGACACCCCAGAAATCTGATTGTTCAAGTGGGTGTACAACAGCGTAGAAGCCGTCATCATCAAAGTGAAAATACTTACGTGGTCCCCGTAGAAAGGAATGTGGAAGCCCAAAGAGGGACCATCCCAAGTAGACAGGTCAGAGGCCCACAAGAAGCTCTTCTGACGCAATTCAAAAGCGTTGGGGAAGAACTGGAACAAGGCAAACAAAATGGGCAATTGGAACAACATGGGCACACATCCACTCAAGGGGCTAACACCCGCTTTGCGGTATAAGGCCATGTTCTCTGCTTGCTGCTTTTGAACATCCGGATACTTAGTCTTAATGATGTCGATCTCGGGTTTGAGAATGCGCATTTTGGCCGTACTCAAGTAACTCTTGTATACCAAGGGCAACAAAATCAACTTGATGATGAAGGTCAACAACAAGATGATGATACCCATGCTGGCGATGCGATCGTCCAACAAGTCAAAAACGGGAATGACAATGTATCGGTTGACCCAGCCAAAGATGCCCCAACCCAAGGGAACGATGCGCTGGAATTGACCGTTGTCAACACCCAAATCAAGGGCGTCCAAGGTGCGGTAATGATTGGGGCCAAAATAGTAGGCAAAATCGTAGGTCTTATCAGCCTCCCGGCCATACTCCACAAACAAGCTGGTACCCAATTGGCGAATGGGATCGCCGTCTTCGGCGCTCTCGCCGGTCATGGTCTCAGGCAATTCGTTGGCGCGAACTTTTGAATCGGTCGCGAAGCCGTTTTGTGCGGCCAAGATGCAAGAGAAATACTGCTGTTTGAACGCCACCCACTGCAGGCGGTTTTTAAACGTCTCTTCTTCCTCGCTGCCCATGCCCAATTTATCAGGCTGCTCCCCTTTCAATTGATACACAACGGTAGTATTCTGCTTTTCCCACTTCAATTCACGCTCTTGACGAACGGGCTTGTGATTCCAGGTGAATTCCAGATCGGAATTGTTGCGCTGCATCAAATAGTCCACATCGTGCAAGACCAACTGATAAGACAACTTGAATCCTTGGTTGTCGTCGAAACGATAAACCTGATCCATGTAGGCGCCATCATTGCCATTCAAACGCAAGACCAATTCTTTATCTGTCTTGGATTGCACCTTCCACAAGAAATCTCGGCTGGAAACGGGACCGTATCCGGGCGTATTCCACACCCATTCTTGCTGAGAACTGGCAGCTTGAACCAAAGCTACCTGACCATTGTCAGCGTTGTTGTGGTTTTTCAAAGTAACCGAGCGCAGAGTTCCACCGCGCTGATCAAAATCTAACGCCAATTCCGAATTCTCAAAGGCAATGACCTCACCGGGATTGTTGCCCGCCCATTGCTCAGACATCAATCCCAAAACGCCGACCAAACCCGAGTCAGCAGGTGCCGAGGTGGCCTGGGTGTCCAAGCTGGCTTCATGCGTAGCGGCTGCTTGATTTTGCTCTTGGCGAGTTTGTTCAAGCTCAACTCGAGCCAAACTGTCTTGCTGCCGTTGAAGAGCTGCCTGTTGCTCAGGGGTAGGCGCTGTATACCAGTAATATCCTATAAGAATGAGGAAAATGAGCGAAAAACCAATGACTGAATTGCGATCCATGAAAATTTGCATGCGAAGTTAACCAAAAACTTGGGAGGCGTTTGGAGGTGGCGTATATTTGCGCCACGAAAACAGACGCTATGGTCAACAAAGGTAAAATCTCGCAAATTATTGGTCCTGTGGTCGACGTAAGTTTCAACGAAACAGGATCTCGTCTGCCCAACATTTACAATTCACTAGAAGTCGTTCGTTTGAACGGCCAAAAGTTGGTTCTCGAAGTGCAGCAGCACTTGGGTGAAAACATCGTGCGTACTATTGCGATGGATGCCACAGAAGGTTTGCAACGCGGCTTGGATGTCATCGATACAGGTGCTCCCATTAAAATGCCGATTGGTGACAACATTCGCGGCCGCTTGTTGAACGTAGTTGGTGAGTCTATTGACGGCATGACCGCTTTAGATAACTCGGAAGGACGCGCCATTCACGCTCCTGCTCCAACATTTGAAAACTTGAGCACCAGCACTGAGCCCTTGTACACCGGAATCAAAGTGATAGACCTTCTTGAGCCTTATGCCAAGGGTGGTAAAATTGGTTTGTTCGGTGGTGCCGGCGTAGGCAAGACTGTATTGATCATGGAATTGATCAACAACATCGCCAAAGCATACAGCGGTATGTCTGTATTTGCCGGTGTAGGTGAGCGTAGCCGTGAGGGTAACGACTTGCTTCGCGAAATGATTGAGTCTGGTGTAATTCGCTACGGCGAAGAGTTCGTGAAGAGTATGGAAGAAGGCGGATGGGACTTAAGCAAAGTAAACATGGACAAATTAGCCGAGAGTCAGGCCACCTTGGTATTCGGTCAGATGAACGAACCTCCAGGAGCCCGTGCTCGTGTAGCTTTGTCTGGTTTGACGGTTGCTGAATATTTCCGTGACGGTGATGGCGAAGGTGCCGGTAAGGACATCTTGTTCTTTATTGACAACATCTTCCGTTTCACTCAGGCCGGTTCTGAGGTATCAGCCCTTTTGGGTCGTATGCCTTCAGCGGTAGGTTACCAGCCCACCTTGGCTACAGAAATGGGTGCCATGCAGGAGCGCATTACCTCTACTACTCGCGGTTCTATCACCTCAGTTCAGGCAGTATATGTACCTGCTGATGACTTGACTGACCCTGCTCCCGCTACCACATTTGCTCACTTGGACGCTACTACGGTATTGAGCCGTAAAATCGCCGAGTTGGGTATCTATCCTGCGGTTGACCCCTTGGATTCTACCTCCCGCATCTTGACTCCTGACGTTTTGGGTAAAGAGCATTACGCTTGCGCTCAGCGTGTGAAAGAGTTGTTGCAGCGCTACAAAGAATTGCAAGATATCATTGCCATCTTGGGTATGGACGAATTGAGCGAAGAAGACAAATTGGTTGTACACCGCGCTCGTCGCGTACAGCGTTTCTTGTCTCAGCCTTTCCACGTGGCCGAGCAGTTTACCGGTATCCCAGGTGTATTGGTAGACATCAAAGAAACCATCAAAGGATTCAACATGATCATGGATGGTGAAGTAGACGAATACCCTGAAGCTGCCTTCAACTTGGTTGGTACCATTGAGGATGCCGTTGCCAAGGGCAAGAAACTCATGGAAGAAGCTGCTGCTTAATTATGTGGGTAGAAGTTTTAACACCTGATCAAACCCTGTTCAATGGCGAGGCCAAAGTGGTCTCCTGCCCTGGAGTAGACGGAAGTTTCCAGATCCTGGAAAACCACGCTCCTATGATTGCCAATCTTCGCGAAGGCACCCTGGAGATTTCTGGAGATGATTCTCATTCCTTCAATGTCCAGAGCGGCTTGGTAGAAGTATTGAAAAACAAAGTGATCGTTCTGGTTTAAGGAAACCACAATCTCCTTATTCAAAAGCCGCTGGAAACAGCGGCTTTTTTGTTATCCACATTTAAGACCGTCTACTTAGGCCCTAATCGTGTATGCTTCATCATCGCATTGGCGTACAAATACCCTTGAATTTGACCCCATCTTGTGGAAGCATTGTTTAGCGTATTCCCCAATACCTTACACAGAAAGCCAAGTCAAGGCTTAGCACTTTTGTTCAACAACTGTCTAAGGTGTCAATCAAACACTTATACAGAAAATGGCACGAAATCAACAAAAATCAGGGTTTCGGTGGATAACCACTTTATTTTGTTTAACTTTAAGATACCCACATTTACACAAATTTCTTGCACAGAACTGAAACAGGATGTTGATTTGTTTCATCTTTTACCATGAAACCTAAACAAAATTCATTCGACGTCATGATGGCCGGAGAAATCAACCCTCTTCGCAATTTCGCCCTGTCCCTTACGCACGACATGGACGACAGTAAGGACCTGGTGCAAGAAACGATTCTCAAAGCTTATCGTTACAAAGACAAGTTTGAAGAAGGAACCAATTTGAGAGGTTGGTTATACACCATTTTAAAAAATAGCTTTATCAATCAGTACAGAAGGAATGCCAAGCGCAATACTTTTTTGGATACAACTGATAATTCCTTTTACCTCGATCAACCTTCTCACAACGTAGCCAACGAAGCGGAATTGCGCTTCATTCGCAACGACATTCAGAAAGCCATCGAAACCCTTCCTTTGGAATTGAGAATCACCTTTAGTTTGAATGTAGAAGGTTTCAAATACCAAGAAATCGCTGACGAATTGGGCATCCCCTTGGGAACAGTCAAAACCCGCATTTTCGTGGCACGCCGCATTTTGCGCGAACGATTGAATGAATACAAAGGATTCTTAGAGCTTCCCGAACAATTGGCTTAACTTCTCGCCGTGTTTAGAGACATTGGCATTGAAGCGCCGTACACCTATCTGGCGTTAGACCTTTTTTGTATACTTGGTCCACTCTTGCTGAGCTTTGATAAGCGTGTAGCTTTTTTTCGCCTTTGGCGGCCCTGGTTTCTCGCCACTCTTCCTATCTCCGCGCTCTACTTGGTTTGGGACGTTCTCTTCACTCAAAATGGCATCTGGTCTTTCAATTCAGATTACCTCATAGGCCTGAAGTTGAGCGATCTACCCCTAGAGGAATGGATGTTCTTTTTGGTGGTCCCCTATGCATCGGTGTTCATTTACGAATGCTTGATTCACTATTTCCCTAAGATCAACACTCGATTGAACCGAGAGGCGTTGGCCTGGCAACTGTTATCCATTGCCGCTTTCACCATGGCCATATGGAACCATCATTTATGGTACACCTCGATTACTTTCGGTCTCTTAGGATTGTGCCTAACCCTGCTCCAATTTTCCAGACTTCGATTGAAGTCGCTGCTCTTAGCCTGGGTTCTTTGTCTCATACCCATGGCTATGGTTAACGGAGTTCTAACTTCCCTTCCCGTCGTCATCTACAACAACAGTGAAAACTTGAGTTTTCGCTTGGGAAGCATCCCCATTGAAGATTTCTTTTACCACATGTTGTATATGGCAGCCATTATAGGGCTATACGAAAGTCAATTGAAACGACAAGAATTTTAGGAGAGTCCTCCTATCCTTTCCAATTATTGAGGCTGTGTGCCCGGCGTCCAGACGGAAGAATCAGCGGCACTGGCCTTCAAAGCTGATTTTCGCTGGCTCTTGGTACCCGGTACGGGAACATACTTAGCCGGATACAATTTCAAATCCATGATCAGTTTGTGCAATTCGGCATTGCTGCGCACCAAATCCTCATAAAGTTTTTCGTCTTGTATGAGACGCCCAGCCGTGCCTTCGCCATTTTCTAACTTGGACATCATCGATGACATACTTTCCGTGACCGCCGCCAAATTATTCATGGTCTTGGCCAGGTCAGTGGTATCCATCTGCTGAGCCAAACTTCTGAATGATTTCAAGGTGGCTGAAATTTGCTTGCTATACTCCGGCAATTGCTCGCTGAACTCGGCCACATTTTGAGAAGTCATAGTAAGACCTGGCTTCATTCCAGCCACGGCATCTCGTATTTCCGACAATGCCAATTGCAAATTGCGAATGGCTATGGGTAACTGCCTGACCGCTTCGTGCAAATCCTCTTTGTGCATGAATTGGTTCAATTGGGCAAATAAGGAATCTGCACTATTGGCCAAAGGCACTACGCGATCATTAAATTGAGTAAGCACGTCGCGGGTATATTCACTGGCCAAGGTATCTCCATCTTGGGCGTATCGAGTACTCTTGCCTCTCAACAAGGTTAGCCCCGTTCCACCCAACAATTCATTGTTGATTTTGATGCGTGAATCAAAGGGAATTTCCATGTCAGAGCTGATTTCAATCAAGGCTCGAATGCGCAAATCAGTCGGCATCATGCGCAAGCTGGTCAATTGGCCTATTCTATAACCATTGTAAATCAATGGGGTTCCTACAGACAGTCCCTGAGTAGAATCGTACAAGACAGTAAACTCCCTTCCTTTTTGGAACGGGTTGTCTTTGCCCATCATGTAATTGTAGCCCAAAATCAGCAAAGTAAGGGCCACAATAGCCATTGCACCTACCTTAAATTCTTTCGTCAATCCTGTAAACATCTTCGTTTGTTTGGCTGATTCTACCTATGCCAAAGGTAGCAATAAAAATTGTGAGGGTTGTGTTAATTCATCGGCAAAAAAGAAGGCCCCGCCTATTCGGCGGGGCCTTCCTATGAAATCAATGTAGGGTTTAGTTCTTCACTACAACCTTCTTGGTCGTAGTCTGACCCTGGTTGCTCAAGCGAACGAA
>JALRLA010000130.1 GCA_023254645.1 Bacteroidia bacterium | reverse complement strand
CCTGCAGGCGGCTGGTGCGAGCTCACTTTCAAGGGGGGCACTTATTTCTACGACAGCACAAAGGGCATGTCGCTGGTGTTGATGTGCGAATACGAGCAGCGCGACACCCAAGGTGGGCCACCCCAGTTTTACTTCGAGTCGGGCTTTACAGTAACGGGTTACTCTCTGCTTCAGGTGCACTACGCCTACGGGGCCTCGGTTCCCGACAGCCTTCCCAACACCACCCAATATCACCCGACCATTCGCTTTCACTACCCGAGGGCCGATGTCGATCTTCAGGTACAAAAGGTGTATACCTTGGGCAAATTGCCAGTGCCTTTGGGCCGACCTGACTCGGTGCAGGTATTGCTCAGAAACGTAGGCAAGAAAGACATCAGCGGCCAAACGGTTTATACCTATTCAAAAGGGGCCAACGCCCAACAAGACAGTTTCACGGTCAAGTTGGCTCGGCGCCAATCGGGCTTTTTTGCTGTACCCTCGCTGAGCCCCGTAAAGCGCGGCTTGGATACGGTTTGGGTCGAAAGCCCCGACGCCAACACCGACAACAACAAGGCTTGGTCGCTGCGTTTGGCGAACGAAAACGTGTACTCCTATCGCCAAGTGAACGATGGCCCTGCACCCGGTGGCATTGGTTTCAACGGGGAAACCGGAGATTTTGTGGCACGCTTTTACGCCGCTCAAACCAAATACCTCAACCAAATCAACGTGACCTTTGGGGCCGGCAACCGCCAATACCGCCTGGGCATTTGGGCCTACAATTCCAGCACCCGCCAACCCGGCACGCTGATTTGGCAAAGCGACACTCTGGTGTCGGGAACCGGTAGCAACATCTTGGACATTGCCAACCCCGTACAAGTGAACGGGCCTTTCTTTGTCGGCGTGCGCCAATTGGGCACCAGCAACGTGGCCTTTGGCTACCAGATGGAAGAACCCGTTCGCCCGCTCACTTTTTTCTATGCCGCGCCCCTGGGCGACACCACCTGGTACGACTTTTCTCCCGATGCCCCTTTTCGCTTTTTAATTGAACCGCGGCTGCAGGCCGAGTACGACCTGGCTGCGCTGAGCTCTGACTTTCCCAAAGACACCCTCAACCAATATATGACCGACACCATGGCCCCTAAAGGAACCATCAAAAACCTGGG
>JALRLA010000067.1 GCA_023254645.1 Bacteroidia bacterium | reverse complement strand
CAATGATCTTCATGGCTTGAGGCAACAGCGGTACATGGATCGGTAGACCGATGTTGTGTTTGTTTTTATCCTGTACAAAGGTCAAAAAGTGAGTTTTGAGCGATTTGTCGAATCGAATATTTTCCATTTTAATAACCCCTTGTGAATCGGCAAATCGTACACCGGTATAGCAGCAGAATATGAAGGCATCCCGAACTCGTTCTTTTTCTGGGAACTGAGAAAGATCCAAATCTCGCATTCGCTGAAATTCTTCCAATGTCAGAGACTTTCTGCGCACTCGAACTTGGGGTATACGGTAACCAGTAAAGATGTTCTTGGAGATGATTTCAGAGTCGGTGGCGTATTTGCAAACTGTTCTCAAACGTGACATGTGCTTTCCAACAGTGTTAATGCTCAGTGTTTTGGCATACCTGCCAACCCGAACAACTTTCATGAAGGCTTCGAAGTTCTTCAAAAACTGAAGATTAACGGATTCTATAGGTAGGTCCAACTTGCGCTCCTGTTCCAAATACACTTTCACGTACCACATGGTGTTTTTGATCTTCTCCAAATGCATAGGGGCTTGCTGTGTCTTCTCGTAATTGGCGATTACTTCTTTACCCAATGAAAGAAGGGTGTAGCGTTTGGTTCCATCTCCAGTGACGAGAGATTTGATATCAGCAGCTGACAAAACCTTGTCGGCCCTGTTGGCGTCATTCAGAGCATTGTTGATGGCTGACTGAATTCTGGCAATTTCACCTTGCTTGATCAGGGCGTCTTGCGCTTTAGGTGTAGGCATGCCTAAAGCATCATCCCAATCTTTGGTGTGGCAGTAGTAGCCAACTTTGAATTCGGCTTTTTTACGGGCAATAATGATTCTACAAAAGATGGGGTAACCATCGTGTCGAGCTCGGGTTTGGTCGAGGTAGAATTTTACGGAACAGCTATTGATCTTCATGGGTCTCAGGGTTCGAATCTAAAAGTCTTCCGGAGGGATAAATAAGTGCCCTTTTTACAGGAAATTTTGGCTGGAAATTCCTGTTAAGTTCGTTTTTCATCCAACTGAAACACTTTTCGTGTTGTCCTGAACCGCTACTGAAACTTTTGATGAAATAACATGCAATCTGCTGAAACGTCATAAAACAAAGAAACCGTTGCAGGACAACGGTTTCAAAGAAAATGAATCAATCTGGTATTGAATCGGGCGGAGAGAGAGGGATTCGAACCCCCGGACCTGTTACAGTCAACGGTTTTCAAGACCGCCGCATTCGACCGCTCTGCCATCTCTCCTACGGGGCAGCAAAAATAAGCGGGAAACCTCAATCTGCAAATACTATTCGCACGTCTTGTATCAAATCGGGATGCAAGCTTTTGGAGACCGGGCAAGTGTGCACCACTCGGCGCAGTCCTTCTCGTTGACGATCAGTTGATTCGGGTGGAAGAGTGATGCGAATTTCAGCTTCAATTTTGGCTATTCTTCTGGGATCTGTGGCCATGTGTTTCCAAGTGTCAGCTTCGATGGAGGTGATGCTGAACTCGCGCGATTGGGCGTAAATGCCCATGGTTGTGACAATGCAGGTGGTCAAGCTCAAGGCACAGAGATCAGTAGGAGAGAATGCCTCTCCTTTGCCCATGTTGTCAGAGGGAGCGTCAGTGTGAATCAAGGTGCCACTTTGGGTATGGGTGTTGGCGCAGCGAAGCTGGCCCAAATAGGAAGTCGTGAATTTGGCCATAAGAGAATCAAATATCAGCCGAAATTTCGCTAACTTCGCACTGCAAATACCCACACCCCTTAAGTAGTATTTGCATGACTTCCCCATCCTTTTCCAAAATCGCTCTCGAAGGTCTCACCTTTGATGATGTATTGGTGGTTCCACGCCACTCTCAAGTGTTGCCCCGTGAGGTAAATACCTCAACGCAATTCACGAAAAACTTGCGCTTGAACATCCCCATTGTTTCAGCCGCTATGGATACAGTGACCGAGAGCCACATGGCCATTGCCATGGCGCGTGAGGGAGGAATTGGCATCATTCACAAGAACATGAGCATTGCGCGCCAAGCCGAAGAAGTCAAAAAGGTGAAGCGAAGCGAAAGCGGCATGATCCTGGATCCTTTGACCTTGTCTCCTGAAGCGAGCTTGGCCGATGCCGTTTCCTTGATGAAGGAAAATAAAATCGGGGGCATTCCTGTGGTAGATGCTTCCGACAAATTGGTGGGCATCATCACCAACCGTGATTTGCGTTTTGAGAAAGATTTGAGCCGTTTGGTGGGAGCGGTGATGACTTCTCGGAATTTGATCACAGCGGCTTTGGGAACGGATCTGAAAGGGGCTCAGGCCATTTTGGAAAAACACAAAATTGAAAAACTGCCCATCGTTGATGAGCAGGGCATCTTGCAAGGTTTGATCACCTTCAAGGATATTCAGAAAGTCAAAAACTACCCCCGCGCGGTGAAAGACAAGCACGGTCGCTTGTTGGCCGGTGCAGCGGTAGGCGTCACTCCCGACACCATGGAGCGCGTTGAAGCTTTGGTGGCTGTTGGGGTTGATGTGGTGGCCATTGATACGGCACACGGTCACTCCAAAGGAGTCATTGACATGGTGGCCGCGGTGAAGCAGCGCTTTCCCGATTTGCAAATCATAGCCGGAAACATTGCCACTGGCGCAGCGGCCAAAGCCTTGGCTGAAGCGGGTGCTGATGCGGTAAAAGTGGGCGTGGGTCCTGGATCCATTTGCACCACACGCATCATTGCCGGTATCGGTATGCCTCAGCTCTCTGCCGTGATGGAAGCCGTCAATGCCCTGGAAGGTACGGGCGTTCCCGTGATTGCTGACGGTGGTATTCGCTACAGCGGTGACATTGTCAAAGCCTTGGTGGGCGGTGCGGGAGCCATCATGGCCGGCGGATTATTCGCCGGAACCGAAGAAAGCCCCGGGGAAACCAGCTTCTTCGATGGTCGCAAAGTAAAGAGCTACCGAGGCATGGGTTCAGTCGAAGCCATGAAAGAAGGTTCGAAAGACCGTTACTTCCAGGATGCCGAAGACGAGGTGGCCAAATTGGTGCCTGAAGGCATTGTAGGAACCGTGGCTTACAAAGGCCATTTGAGCGAGGTCGTCTACCAATTGGTGGGGGGCATCAAGGCCGGTATGGGCTATTGCGGAGCTGCTACCATGAACGATTTGAAAACCGCCCAGTTTGTAAAGATCACCAATGCCGGTATGCGCGAGTCGCATCCTCATGATGTGGCCATTACAAAAGAAGCTCCCAATTACAGTCGATAAGATGAAACTGCAGTGGTTGCCGGCCATGGGCCTGATGATGATGTTGGCCTGTGGCGATGCCCGAAAGGCCCACAATGAGCCCATTTTTGATGCGGTAGGTCCCATTGAGCGCTTGCCGGTCACGGCCATGGCGCCCATTCGGGTGGCCTTCTGGAACGTTGAAAACCTCTTTGATACTATCGACGGTCCCAACGATGATGCAGAGTTTTTGCCGGGTAGTAAGAACGCTTGGGGAGCCGAGCGTTACGAGCGCAAGTTGGCGAATTTGGCCCGCGTGATTGATTCGATTCAGCCCCAAATCATCGGTTTTGCCGAAGTGGAAAATGAAGGGGTATTGTACGATTTGCAATCTAAATGTACGGCATTGCGTGGCATGAAGATCGCTCACATCGAAAGTCCAGATGCCCGTGGCATTGATTGCGCCTTGATGTACGACTCCACCTTGTTTGCCTTGTCCAATTTGTACGATTGGACCATCAGTCTGCCCTCTGGTTATGCCACTCGCGGGGTTTTGGATGCCAACCTAACCGTTTCTGCTACCCAACAGTCCATTCATGTATACGTGAACCACTGGCCTTCTCGCCGCAACGGCATGGAAGAAAGCCAGCCGAATCGAATTCTTGCTTCAGAGCGCCTGAATCGTGCTATCGAGGAGAACATGGATGCTAAATGGGTGGCTTTGGGCGATTTTAATGATAACCCCAACAACGAATCCATGTTGAGTTTGCCAGGCGTGAATTTGGCCGCTCAATTGCGAAGCCAAGATTCAACGATTGGTACGCTTCGCTGGTGGACCGGTTGGGATTTCTTCGATCAGATCATCACCAATGCCGAACCGGCAGATGCCCAGCAGCCCATGTGCATCGTGAAATACGATTTCATGCTGCAGCAAGAGGGCAAATACCAGGGCTGGCCCAACCGCACTTTTGGCGGTTCCACTTATTTGGGTGGGTACAGCGATCACATGCCGGTTTACACCGACTTGTTGTTCTCTACTCAGGGATTATAAAACGAAAAATCCAGGAAGGGCAGCGCTTAGCGTCCACTTGGTATGGGCCGGCACTGACCCTTCTTAACTATTCATGGATGCCTTCACCAAACCCACAAACAAGGGGTGAGGATTGGCTACGGTGCTCTTCAATTCGGGGTGGAATTGAACCCCAATGAACCATTTGTGATCGGGGATTTCCACCACTTCGGCCAAACCTGTCATGGGGTTGGTGCCGGTGATGTGCATGCCCGCAGCTTCGATTTGAGCTTTGTAAGCATCGTTGAATTCGTAGCGATGGCGGTGGCGCTCCGAAATCTTAGTTTTGCCATAAACCTTGGCCGCCAAACTTCCTTTCTTCAATTCGCAATCGTAAGCTCCTAAGCGCATGGTTCCACCATAGTGGCTCATTTTCTTCTGCTCTTCCATGAGGTCGATGACCTTGTGCTGGGCATTGTCGTCCATTTCTGAGGAGTGAGCATTTTCCAAGTGGCAGACCTCACGAGCAAATTCAATGACCGAGCACTGCATGCCTAGGCAAATGCCCAAGAAGGGAATGTTGTTTTCGCGGGCATAGCGAATGGCCGTGAGTTTGCCTTCAATGCCTCGGTTGCCAAACCCTGGGGCTACCAAAATACCTTGGTAGGAACCGAGCTTATTCGCCACATTGTCTTCGGTCAACAATTCTGAATGCACATAGGTCAATTTGACCTTGCACTCGTTGCTCGCACCAGCATGAATGAAGGCTTCGGCGATTGATTTATAGGCATCGGGCAATTCGACATACTTACCCACTAGGGCAATGTCTACTTGCTGCTTGGGGTGCTCCAATTTGAAGAGGAATTCTTTCCATTGCTCCAAATCAGGCTCACCGGTGGTTTTTAATTTGAGCTTGGTCAAAACGGCCTTGTCCAACTTCTCTTTCAACATGGCCATAGGGGCCTCGTAGATGGTTGAGAGGTCGATGGCTTCGATGACCGAATTGGATTGTACGTTGCAGAACAAGGCCAACTTGCGGCGCAATTCCTGGTTCAAGGGTTTTTCGGTGCGGCACACCAAAACATCGGGCTGAACACCCAATTCCAACAAGCTTTTTACGCTGTGCTGGGTGGGTTTGGTTTTGAGCTCGCCGGCGGCATTCAAATAGGGTATGAGGGTCAAATGCACGACAATGGCGTTGCTGTCTCCCATGTCCCATATGAGCTGGCGCATGCTTTCCACGTAAGGGAGCGACTCGATGTCACCAACTGTTCCGCCGATCTCGGTAATCACGATATCGTAGTCACCGCTTTCTCCCAAAATGCGCATGCGGCGTTTGATCTCGTCCGTGATGTGGGGAATGACCTGGACGGTTTTGCCCAAGTACACGCCTTTGCGCTCGTTTTCAATGACCGTTTGGTAAACGCGGCCGGTGGTAACGTTGTTCGCTTGGCTGGTGGGAACGTTCAAAAAACGCTCGTAATGACCCAAGTCCAAGTCGGTTTCAGCCCCGTCTTCGGTCACGTAACATTCCCCGTGTTCATAGGGGTTGAGCGTACCTGGATCTACGTTGATATAGGGGTCGAATTTTTGGATGGTTACCCGATAACCCCGTGCTTGGAGCAACTTGGCAAGTGATGCGGCGACAATTCCCTTGCCGAGTGATGACGTTACTCCTCCCGTAACAAAAACATATTTGGCTTGACTCATAGCAGCGTGATTTAGACGTTACGGGATACAAAGTTACTCCCTCATGTTCGGGGCATGGAAAAAGTAATTGTGTAGTTTTCAACACAACAAAAAGGGCCCCAATTTGGGGCCCTTTTCACACTGTTATCGATTGACTATTAATAGACTTTCATCAATTCGGTTTCGAAAATCAAGGTAGCGTTGGGAGGGATAACTCCGCCGGCACCACGAGCCCCGTAACCGAGGTTGGATGGAATGATCAAGGTGTATTTGGCTCCCTCTTTCATCAAGGCAATGCCTTCGTCCCAACCGGGAATTACTTGGCCCACACCCAACATGAATTCGATGGGCTCGCCGCGCTGGTACGAATTGTCAAAAACAGTACCGTTGTCCAGCATACCTGAGTAGTGAACGGCAACTTTGTGGCCCTTTTCGGCTACTTTGCCGTTACCGGGGTTGTTGACCACGTACCACAATCCGCTTTCGGTTTGCTTGGCATTGGGGTACTTGCTTACCACCCAGTTTTGGAATTCGGCAGCAGCAGCGGCCAAGGTTTCTTTGGCCTTTGCTTCAGCAGCTTCTTTATAGCCTTTCATGGCCTCGTCGTCAGCTTTGAATTTCTTGGCGTCTTTGCCGATGCGCATAATTTCAATATGGGTGATCACATCGCCTTGCTGAATGGCATTGACTACTTCTTGACCGGTCAGAACGCGACCAAATACGGTGTGTTTGCCGTCCAACCAAGGGGTAGCCACGTGAGTGATGAAGAATTGAGAACCGTTTGTGCCAGGGCCAGCGTTGGCCATGGAAAGTACACCAGGACCTTCGTGTTTGAGGTTAGGGGAGCACTCGTCGTCAAACTGGTAGCCAGGACCGCCGCTGCCATTTCCAGCAGGGTCTCCACCCTGAATCATGAAATCAGCAATGACACGGTGAAAGGTAAGTCCATCGTAGAATGGTGTGCCTGGAAGCACGGCGTTGTTAGTGATGTTGCCTTCGGCCAAACCTACAAAGTTGCAGACGGTCATGGGGCATTCTTGGTAGTGCAGTTTCAAGACAATGTCACCTTTGCTGGTGCTCATCTTGGCGTACAAGCCATCAGCCAAATCGCTTGGCGTGTTCGATGAATATTCGTTTGAAGTCATGGTAAAAGGAAAGAAGGCCAACAAAGCAGAGGTGCTGAGAAGGGCCAAAGAAGTCAATATAGATTTGGTCTTCATGGTATTTGGTTGAGTTTTTCTAATTCTAATCGCTGGGCTTTTGGCAATTTTCGTACCACACAATCGTAACTGTGTTCAATCAACGATTGTACAAAGGTAGGGTTCAGGCCTTCTAGGTGTACCAGCATCCAATGTTTGCTGTTCAAATAGGGGCCAGTGCCAATTTGCTCGTACTGTTCACGCCATTCCACAATCTTGTCTGGGTCACCTTTCAGCCCCAAGCTGGAACATTCTCGAATGTCCATCAAGCAGAACATTTTGCCATTGACCTTCCAAACCAGGGTGTGCTCGTCGAAGGGGAATTCTTCACTCACGCCGGCTCGTGCTGTGCAAATTTCTTGAATGCGCTCGAAGTTCACTGTGAACAAATTGGTCGCACAAAACTAGTGGCTTGGGCTAATTTTGAACCATGTACAAGCATTTTTTCATCGCCTTGGCTTGCGCAATGGCAACGCTGGGTCTTCATGCCCAGAACCAAGCCTTGACGAAGAAGATCAAATACGAAGCCTTGATCCAGGAAAACGGTGTGGCTACCTACAAAGGCCAACCCTTTACGGGACGCGCTTTTGAGATGTGGCCCGACAACCGCATTTACCGTGAAATTGGCTATGTGAATGGTTTGCAAGACGGGGAATACTTCGAATACAACGAGAAGTCGGCTTTGATGGCCCACGAAACCTGGGTGCGCGGTCAAAAAAATGGGGCCTACGATTACCATTACATCGATGGGGCCATCAAGAGCAAGGGAACCTATACCCGTGGGGAGTTGGACGGCCTGATTCAAGGTTACTATCCCTTTGGAGGCTTGCAATACGAGGTGAATTATGCCTTGGGAATTCGTGAAGGCTGGTCGGTCACGTATTACGAAAACGGGGCCCGTGAGCAGGAAACTTATTTTGAGCAAGGCAAACCTCACGGGGAAGTGGTCGCCTATTATAGGGATTCGACCTACCGTTACATTCGCGATTATAATCACGGTATTCAGCACGGCCGCAATTACGTTGCCCACCGCAGCGGTTGCCCGGGCATTGAGGAGTATTACAAAAATGGCCTTTTGGACAGCGTTCGCAGAACCTATGACCCCATGTTGTGTGCCAAAATTGAAGAAGGGTGGTACAGCAAGGGCAAGAAAAACGGTTCCTTCTGCACCTTTGGTTTTTTTGGCGACACCCTGAGCATTGAGACCTTTTCAATGGATGTACTAGACGGTTGGTACAGCAAAAAGAAAGAGGTGTGGGAGCCCACGCTCTTGAAGAATGTCTGGGAAGTCGAAGAAGAAGGAATGTTTGTTTCTGGCGAGCGCGATGGGCATTGGAAACACGGGTTTGTGACCCATTACCAGCAGCGGGAAGGTGAATACGATTTGGGAACCATGGTGGGAGAGTGGAAACTCTACGATGCCGACGGATATTTGCTGGCTACCCAGTGGTACGACAGCCAAGGGGAGTTGATCAAGCAAAAGTTTCACAAACGCAAAAAGCGCTGATATGTCTAGCATCAAACCTTTTGTGATCGGCATGACAGGCCTTTCTGGTTCTGGAAAAAGCCACTACGTACGCGCATTGAAAGAGCGAATGGGCGACAAGGTGTCCATTGTCGGCTTTGATGACTATTACCGCCCATTGGAAGATCAGCACATTGATGCTTACGGGGAGGCGAATTACGATTTGCCGAATGCCTTGTACCACGAGCGCTTTTACGAGGATTTGCGCAACTTGATTGCCTACAACCCTGTGCTGATCAAGAAGTACCAGTTTGAGAATTACGACGCTCCCGAGCAAACGGAAATCATCTCTCCAGCACCCGTGTTGTTGGTAGAAGGATTGTTCGTGTTGGAATTTTCCAATGTTGATTCGCTGCTGGATTACCGCATTTTCATTGACTGCGACACCCAATTGTGTTTTGATCGCCGAATCAAACGAGACGTGAAATTCAGGGGCATTCCCCACAAGCGCTCCCTACACCAGTGGGAACACCATGTGATGCCGGCCTACGAGCAATTCATTTTTCCGCACAAAGAGCGCTGCGACTTGGTGGTTCAAAACGACGGCCCCGTGCACGAAGATGTCGAGTACATCATCGACCGAATTTTGGCGCATGCCGACGCCACAGTAGTGGCTGAATTGGGGAATATTTGAGGGCCTTGATTCTATGGACGGCCAAATTGGGCAGACCTGATGCTAGGGACGGCCAGACTTCGGTGAAGCGGCTTCAAAACCATTACAAGTGCAACCGAGACTTGCGGTCCAGCAGGATGTCTTCTGTTTCGACGTGGTCAGGATCGGGAACACAGCAATCAACAGGGCAAACCGCGGCACATTGAGGTTCTTCGTGGAATCCTACGCATTCGGTGCATTTATCAGGAACAATGTAGTAGACCTCGTCGCTGACCGGTGCAAACTTTTCATGGGCGTCCACCACGGATCCGCTGGCCAATTGGAAGCTGCCTGTTAGGTCATTCCCATCGGCGATGGCCCTTGCCGTTGGTGCCTTCGGCCCCGGTCATGCGCCGGAAACGCGGCGCGCCATACGCCCGGTATTGGGGAATGTGCCCCGCCGAAGGGGCCACCGCGTAGCCCGCCAGGACC
>JALRLA010000394.1 GCA_023254645.1 Bacteroidia bacterium | reverse complement strand
CAGCGCAGGCAATGGCGAGTACTACGTGCTAGAAGACAACCTGCGCGTGCCCAGCGGCGTGAGCTACATGCTCGAAGACTGGGAAAGCAACCAGGCGCTTTTGAAGCAACTGGAATCGGAGATCATAGCGGGTCAACATTCCGATAGCGGACAAGCCTTGGCTGAGTTGAACCTCTTGGCTCCCGTCCCCAAACCCAGCAGCTGCCGCGACGGTTATGCCTTTCGCCAGCACGTGGCTGCGGCTCGCCGCAACCGCAAGGTGGACATGATTGCCGAATTCGATCAATACCCCATTTTCTACTTCACCAATCATAACGCCATCATGGGTCCTGGACCCATTCCCTGCATGCCCGACCACTTCGAAAAATTGGATTTTGAATTGGAGGCAGCCATCGTCATTGGTAAGCGCGGCCGCAACATTCCCGCTGACCAAGCCGATGAATACATCGCCGGTTACATGATCATGAACGACATGAGTGCCCGTCGCTTGCAAATGGAAGAAATGATGCTCAACCTAGGCCCTGCCAAAGGCAAGGATTTCTCTACGGTGATCGGCCCCTGGATGGTGACTCCCGACGAATTGGAACCCTACGCTTGCAGCCCCAAAGAAGGCCATGTGGGCCGCAGTTTTGATCTGAAAATGAAATGCTGGGTCAACGGAGTTCAGGTTTCAGAAGGTTCTATGGGCGACATGGACTGGACCTTTGCTGAAATCGTGGAGCGCTGCTCTTACGGCGCCGACATTCACCCTGGTGATGTCATCGGGTCTGGTACTGTAGGGACAGGCTGTTTCCTCGAATTGAATGGAACCGGCTTGTTGAACGATCCCAACTACCCCGTACAATGGCTTCAGCCTGGTGACGTCGTCGACATGGAAATTGCCGGTTTGGGATACTTGAGCAACACCATTGTGAAAGAAGAGTCTGACATGTCCTTGTTGGCCTTAAAGAAAAATATCTAACCCATGCCTTTCGAGCGCAACCACGAAATAGACTATTTCCTCAAGGGCGAGGAAATGCAGATGGTCGAAATCGAACTCGACCCCCAAGAGACCGTCATTGCCGAAAGCGGCAGTTTCATGTACATGGACGGCGGCATCGACATGCAAACCATCTTCGGTGACGGCAGCAACGCCAATTCCGGATTTTTGGGCAAGTTGATGGGTGCTGGAAAGCGTCTGTTGGTGGGGGAAAGCCTCTTCATGACGGCCTTCACCAATCAAGGTCAGGGCAAGCAACGGGTCGCCTTTGCCGCTCCCTATGCCGGCAAAATTGTTCCCTTGAACCTTGCCCAATTGGGTGGAAAAATCATCTGCCAAAAGGATGCCTTTCTCTGCGCCGCCAAGGGCGTTAGCGTAGGCATAGAATTTCAGCGCAGACTCGGTACCGGGTTGTTCGGGGGCGAAGGCTTCATCATGGAAAAACTCGAGGGCGACGGCATGGCCTTTGTTCACGCCGGTGGTTATGTTCACGAGCGCCAATTGGCCCCTGGTGAAACCCTACGCATCGACACGGGTTGCATCGTGGGCTTTACCGGGGGTGTTGACTACGACATTCAATTCGTGAAAGGCGTCAAGAATGCCATTTTCGGGGGCGAAGGTCTATTCTTTGCCGTGCTCAGAGGTCCTGGAACCGTTTGGTTGCAGAGCTTGCCCGTCAGTCGATTGGCCAGCCGCATTTTGAGCTATGCTCCTCAGACCGGCGGTCGTCGGGAAGAAGGTGGCCTTCTCGGCGGATTGGGAAATCTCCTGGACGGCGACGGCTACTAAATCCAGCGCACGAACTTGATAGCAAAATTGCGATTTCGTGTGTTGTAAGCCGGGAAGTAGTTCTGTGAATACACCACAAATAGATCGCTCATGGGCCTGTATCGGTACTGAAAGCGCAGGTTGATGTTCATCGATTCTGTCAAGGTATTGTACTGCAAATAAGCCGTGCTGTACAACAAAGTGGTGAAGCTGTATTCCGTTTTGAATCCAATCAAATCCAACTGATGACGTCCACTATCCAACATGTTCAAATCCACATGGGTCCAACTGATGGAGTTGCTCCATCGCGGCTGAATGCGAAAAGCCAAATCCAGGCTCATTTCTGACTTGGTACCCACATAGTATCCTCCTGTTTTCAATTTCAAGACCGCATTCACCGGTTTGCGGGTATTGCTGGAGGCTTCGAGCCAAACGTTGTTCCATTGATAGTCGCCGAAGAAGTATCCGCCGTTGGGAAGAGAGACAGGTCGGAAGGGCAAGAAGATGTTGTAGTTCTCGCGCTCGGCACACAAGGTGACATAGGCTGAATTTTGGAAGTAGGTTCCCAGCCAAACCTGGTTCAAACCCTCTGTCGTCGAGAATGCAGAATCCAGGTATCCCGAATGGTACCAGGTCAAATCGATGCGGTTCACCTTATTGGATTTTGGGTAAAACGAACGGGTGATCATCGGTTCAAAACGCGTAAAATCCATGTAATGAACTTGACCAGTCAAGTAATCACGGTTCTCCAACCGGGGCACAAAACCCAAGGGGGCCCGAAAGTCCTTGCCCACATGTTCGTGGTTCCACATCAGGGTCCAGTTCAGAGATCGGTATCGAAGGAAGGTGGCATTAGCCCAACTCTGCGCGCCCACATTCTCGTACAGGGCCTTTTGAACAAAGGCTTTACCGACGACCGTACTGGGTTGATTGGCATAATTGAATTCCGTACCCAAGATGGACGCATAGTTCGACAAACTAGGAGTCTCTTTGATGCCTTGGCCACCGGCCATTCGATTGTCAACGGCAATGAATCCCAGCGAAGAGGCTTTCAGCACTTTGCGCTGTAAAGACAAGACATTGGCTAATTCCGCATTGAGGTCCAAGCCCGCATCGCCACGTGTGCGCACCGACATCAAGCCCAGGCGCCAATCGTTTCCGATTTTCCCTGTGACTTTGGCACCGGCATCAATGGGCAAGTACCCCGTGGGGCCAAAGCCAATGCGGCGGGAAAAGAATGGGCGTATCCCTCGAAAACCAAAGGTGGCAAAC
>JALRLA010000306.1 GCA_023254645.1 Bacteroidia bacterium | reverse complement strand
TAGACCCCTGGGAGCGCGATGCCTTCATTGCACGCTTGTCTCGCTTGGGTTGCAACGAAATTTACCACGAACGTTGGGTCAACAACCTGTATATAGACAGCCCAGAAGCCGGTGCTTACTGGGACAATGTTGACGGTTTGAGCAGCCGAAGCAAAACCCGTTTTCGCTGGTACGGTGAGGCTGCTGGAATCCAAAAAGTGAGAGCCGAGCGCAAAATCAAACTCGATGATGTCAACCGAAAATTGACCCATGACTTGGGTGAGCTCGACACCACCATGGCCCCCGCATTGTTGTTTCAACACATCACTCAGCGCATTCAAGATCAAGAGGCTTCCGACTTTTACCACAGCTTGGTACAAGCTCCCAGTTTGATCAATCGCTACCGCCGTTTGTATTTTTTAAATGCCGACGAAAGCGTGCGCATCACCATCGATAGCGATCTGTCTTACTTCAACCCCAACAACGGCTTATCGGCCGAAGCCCAAGATCGCATCGTCATTGAATTGAAGGCCCCGGCTGATCACCCCATCGCCCAAGATTTGGTTCCCTCCCAACTGTACAAGAGCTCCAAGTATGTAGATGGGCTTTTGGCCACCCAGCCGCAGTTTTAGAGAGAAGCCTTAGTGGCAGCAACTGGCTTTGCCGTTTTCGCTCTTCAGGGCGAGGGTAGAAGTCAGCAGTACCTGTGCTTTGGCCTCCTGCTCCACAAGGCTATAAAAATGACGAGTGTCAAGATTCTTGAATACTTGCTTTTTCGCAGGGTCTCCGCCCCACCAAATCTCGATATCGACGGTTTTTCCAGCTTGTCCCAAACCCGCTTCCACTTGCAACGAATTGGCCCCAAAGGTTCCACCAGACCCGACCGAAAAGTGAAAGTCTTTGGCTTGATCCTTTTGCACTGTGTGAATGATGACTCGTGAATTTTGGGCATCACGCGGTATGGTCTTACCCGTCAATTTCAGGGTAATCCAATCATTTGTACTGTTGCTGTTCAAGAACAAAGCATTGCGCGCATTGTCGCCTTCTACAGCTCCACCCAAGGTGGTGTAGATATCTTGATCGCCGTCGTTGTCGAGATCGCCAAAGGCAATTCCGTGTCCTTTTTGCAAATGGCCTAATCCCGACTGTGAAGTCACTTCTACGAAGTGCCCGGCTTTGTTCAAAAAGGCCCGATTTGGGACAAGGCTATTGAATTCAAACGCGCCGGTTCCAGCATAGAAATCGAAATATCCGTCGTTATTGAAGTCTCCAAAATTGAAGCCCATGGCGTAGATCATTTTATCGACTCCGGTCTGTTTGGACACCTCCTGAAAACGCTCATTGCCCAAGTTCCGGAACAATTTGCATTTCTCAACACCTGTCTGCATGCCCAGCATTTCGGCGCCTACTTCTTCGGCCACGCGACTCAGGGTTGGAATGGGAAAAGTGGCCACCAAAATGTCGTCCCATCCATCCTGGTCGTAATTCATGATGATGGCTGGGAAACTCACTTCCGGCCCTGTCAAGCCTGCCTTGGCTGCAATATCCGCACCAACAATTTCGCGCCAATCACTAAAAAGATTTCCTTCTGCAATTCCTTGGCGCCAATCTCGCGCACTTACTAACTCATTAAGAATCGCACCAATATTTTGTGGGTCGCCTAATTCGGTTCGCTCTTCTTGAACTATATCTTTCTTTTTTCGAAGGCCGCTTCGGTATGAGCGGAAAAGTTCGCGTGCGATATCGCGCTTCATACCGCAACCACTTTCCCGGTTGTGACTTTGAACTTTGCGCCTTTAATTGATTTGGGAAGATCATTTTCGACTGCGACCGTGA
>JALRLA010000145.1 GCA_023254645.1 Bacteroidia bacterium | reverse complement strand
AGTTGGATTTGTTTCGCAACGACATTCCCCTTCGCGAAAAGCGCATCACCGCAGAGGTATGCGTGCATCATTTGCACTTTTCAGACGCCGATTACGAGCGTTTGGGTTTCCTGATCAAATGCAACCCAGCCATCAAAAAGGAATCAGATCGCTTGGCTTTGTGGAAGGCCTTGTTGGACAATCGACTCGATGTCATTGCAACCGATCACGCCCCGCACACTTGGGAGGAAAAGAATACCCTGGATTACACCGAGGCTCCGAGTGGTCTTCCCTTGGTTCAACACAGCCTTCCTCTCATGTTGGAACATGCTAAGCGGGGAGATATCACGATGGAACGCGTCGTGGAAAAAATGTCTCATGCCGTGGCTGATTGTTACCGAATGGTTGACCGTGGATACGTCCGTGAGGGCTATTGGGCCGACTTGGTTCAGGTTTCCTCTTCTCCTAATATGGTGAAGCGAGCTGATTTGGCTTACAAGTGTGCATGGTCACCGTTAGAAGGGCAGGAGTTCTCTCAAAACATTGAGCGTGTTTGGGTGAACGGGCATCTGGGATACCAAAATAGCCAAATAGATCCCCTTGTTCGAGGCCAGCGTTTGATGTTCGAAGCTCGTCGTTAACCAAAAAGGGCGTTCCTTCTGGAATAGAAGGTTCTGATGGGGATTTCGATGTGGTCAGAGGCATCTACCCACTGATAATCAACGCCCAAACTCATACAAAGCGATTGCCAATAAGCGTTTTCTTCTTGTATGGATTGTTGGTAGGACTTTCGGAATAAGCTGGGGTCGAGCTTCAATTGCTCGCCAGTTTCCAAGTCTACAAATTTGGTTAGTCCTTTGGAATCGACATTCAGAAGGGTTTCCATTTGACCGTGTTGAATATGAAACAACAAAACCTCACAATGTTGGTGTCGAAGCAGAGTCAGCGCTTCTTCAAATTGCTTTTTTTGCTCGGGTTGGTCTTGACGAAATTCCAAATCTGTGCTGATAACAACCAATGATCGTCTGCCACTCTGACGTACCAATTCCGTCCAGTTCAATTCTTGGTTCAAAGTGGGCTTCGGGCGACCGGACTGGTTCTGGTTCCAATATTGGTCGAGTGTGGCTAGCAATTTGTGCAGGTGGAGCTGGGAGGAGCGTACATCGCTGATTTTCATTTGATCCTGGCTCCATTCCACCAATCCTACACCGTCTCTGCCTTTTTGAAGAGCCATGGCCAAACAAGCGTTCAAGAACAATGAAAACTTCAGTTTTGACTGCTGCTCGGAAGGAAAATGCAAACTTGGGGATACGTCCATCCATAGCAGGGCCTTCAAATTGGTTTCGGCGTTGAATACCTTTAAATAAGGCTTTTCAGTTCGAGCGAGCAGTTTCCAATCCAAGTGGCGAATGCTTTCTCCTGGAGTGTAAGCCTTGTGCTGAGAAAACTCAACCGAATAACCGTGGTAGGGGCTGTGGTACTTGCCAATGATGGGTCCAGACATGGCTTCTCTGACCAATAATTCCAAGTCAGAATAGGCGCCAATGTCTTCCAATTTCATTGCGGGAAATTCATAAAAAAAAGCCGGAACAAGTCCGGCTTTTCACAAGTTTTTATCAAATTAACCCAATTGGGCGTCGATTTTGCTGGTAATAGCAGGCTTGGGAACTGCGCCAACAATTTTGTCAACGACTTCGCCACCTTTGAAAATCAACAAAGTAGGAATGGAGCGAACCCCGTAATTGCCAGCGATTTCAGGATTTTCATCCACGTTCAATTTTCCTATAACCGCGCGGCCTTCGTATTCATTTGCAATTTCTTCCACAACAGGACCAATCATGCGGCAAGGACCGCACCATTCTGCCCAAAAATCAACCAATACAGGCTTGTCTGAATTCAAAACGGTGTCTTGAAAATTGCTGCTAGTAAATGTATTTGCCATAATGATTCAAAGTTACAACAAAGCGCAGTAACCTAAAGTGACTTTGGTTGCATTTTCGAATCCAGGCCCAACCCAAACAAAGCAAAGTCGTATCGTACGGGATCACTGGGGTCAAAGGTTTTTAAAGCCTGCGTCAATTCCTGGCAGGCTCTCCAATCACTTTGGGTTCGTTTCAATAATCCCAGTTCTTGAGCGGTTCGCTGAACGTGAACATCAAGGGGGATATGCAACTTTGACATCGGAATGCGGGACCACAAACCAAAATCAACACCAGCCTCGTCTTTGCGAACCATCCAACGAAGGAACATGTTCAAACGCTTGCAGGCACTGCCGGCTGTTGGATTGGCCACGTGTTTTCGAGTTCGGAACGGGGGATGGACGGGAGCCTCAAATACGCGCTGATGAAAGCCTGACAGGGAGGCAAAGGCGTCGAATTTCCTCTCTATGAGAAAGGCCTCTTCCAAGCTATTGTGTTCCGAGTAATGAAATCGCAAGAATGCGATCAAATGAGATAAATCAGATCCATTAAAGGTACGGTGTACGAAACTGATCTCTCCGGGATGAGCCTGCATGACAAAGTCATGGGGAGCTCGATCCATCAATTCCATCAGGCGTTCGGCGCTTTTGATGATGCTAGGTCTGGCTCCCCAAGACAAAAGAGCGCTAAAAAAGGCGGCAATTTCTATGTCTTGAAGCTTTCGAAAAGAATGAGGAACACGAATGGGGTCCCACTCGATGAATTCCCAGCGATTGTGCCGAAAAACGGCCTCGTCCAGTAGGTCTTTGATCTCTGCTTTACGCATCAAACGCGATCCAGAGCCTGGCTCAAATCGGCCAACAAATCATCGATGTG
>JALRLA010000090.1 GCA_023254645.1 Bacteroidia bacterium | reverse complement strand
TTCCCTCCGGAATCACCATCGATGGAAACGGATTGAACGACGTCTGGGGAACGGTTCCCATTTTTGTGCGCGGATACAGCATGAAGGTTTACAACCGATACGGTGAGAAAATCTGGGAAAGCGATGACAAGCACCGCCAATGGGACGGATTCTACAACGACCAACAGGTCCCAGATGGAGTGTATGCCTGGTACTTACAATTTGAGGGCTGGGACGACAAAACCTACCAAAAAACGGGTACGGTTACCGTCATTCATTAATGCTGCCTGGCCAACAACCACTCGCAAAGAGCATTCAACGCTTGTACGTCTCTTCCTTTTGCCTTCAATTCGGCTAGATATGCTTGAGCCTCCTGGTGATAGGACTCAGCTAACTCCATCAATCCAACATCCAGCCCTTGCTCTACCCAAAGGGAACGAACCGCTTGAATTCGATCTTCATCTTCCAGTTCTGCAAACAAACGATTGACCTCATTGGAGATTTGAGTAGAGCGCAAATACAACCAGGTTTTCTTGCCTTCGGCAATGTCTCCGCCTAAACGCTTTCCGGTTTGAGCCTGAGTGCCAAAGCTATCCAAATGATCATCAATCATTTGAAAAGACAACCCCACCGAACAACCCAACTGATAATACAGACGAGACTCTTCCACATTCAAACCCGCACTCAGAGCCCCCATTTGCAAAGCACAACCCAATAAAACGGCGGTTTTTTGTTCAATCATTCCCAGGTAATCGGGAATCCCCACCTGGTATTGACTCGCAAAATCCATGTCTTTTTGTTGACCTTCACAAACCGCTTTGGCGGTCGCTGTAAACGTTTCAAATGCCTGGAGTTTTCCGGCCCCAGAATAGCGATTCCAACTTTCATAAGCCAGAACAAGCATGTTATCACCAGCCAAAATAGCCGTAGGAGTGTTCCAGCGTTCATGAACCGTGGGCTGTCCACGTCGAACCGAGGCTTGATCCATGATGTCGTCATGTACCAAACTGAAATTGTGGAATATCTCGACCGCATGGGCTAAAGGCAGAGCCTCTTCAGCCGACCCACCCGCTGATTCGGCAGCCATCAAAACCAACAAAGGGCGAATTCGCTTTCCTCCCAAATCCATGATGTATTGCATGGAATGATAGAGCGTTTCGGGGTTGCCGGAAAAGGCATGTTCCAATCTGTATGCCTCATAGAGGTTAGACAAGCGCGAATCAATCATGCCGCAAGTTACGCTGCTTCAATCGTCCAGTAAAACCATATCGATGGTTCGATCACTGGGGTTTGCGGCTTTGACCCGAACCCAAATGCTGTCTCCCAATCGAATTTCATGCCCGCGTCGATCACCCACCATTTTCTTTTCAGCCTCATAAAAGCGATACCGATCGCCTCTCATGTCGTGAACCCTCACCAAACCTTCGCAATGGTATTGCAAGGCGGTCGCATAAATGCCCCATTCTGTTACACCGGTCACCTTGGCCTCTAACACTTCGCCCAAGTGCTGGGTCATCAATTCGGCCATTTTGTATTTCACACTGGCTCGTTCGGCTTCCGAAGCTTTCTGCTCCATATTGCTGCTGTGCTTGGCCATTTCCTCGATTTCACCCTCTGAATAAAGCGGGCTCGGTTCGGCCTGTTGCAAGTAATGGAACAGCATTCGGTGGGCCAACAAATCTGGATAACGCCGAATGGGAGATGTGAAGTGGGTGTAGCAGGGGAAAGCCAATCCAAAATGATCGGTTTTTTGCGATGTATACACGGCTTTGGCCATCGATCGAATGGCCATTTGCTGCAGCAATTCAGCCTCAGGAGTCCCTTCCGCTCGCTTAGACAACTCGTTGAAGCTCTTCCGAATTTGTGACTCGTTGTCAATTTGAATGGGGTATCCGAGCAACTTGGCAAAACGTGCAAAATCCAACAATCTTTCCCCCGGCGGATAATCATGCGTTCGATAGACGTAGGGAAGGGGTGGCTTTTTCCAATGACGCACCTTTTCAGCGACAGCTTTGTTGGCCATCAGCATGTAGGTCTCAATCATCTTGTGGGCTTCAAAGCGCAGCTTTTCATAGACTTCTATGGGCTCACCCGTTTTGGGGTCCAATCGAAAACGCATTTCCTTGGACTCAAACACCAAGGCACCCTTTTCAAAGCGCTCTTTTTCAAACTGTTGGGCAATTTGATTCAAGGTTTGCATTTCCTGAGACCATTCCCCATCAGCTCCCATGATCAACTCCTGAGCTTCTTCATAAGAAAATCGTCGATTGGAGTGAATCACAGCCTTTCCAAATTGAATATCCTGGATGCTGATATCTGATTTGCGAATTCGAAACAACACGGAGAAGGCCAATCGATCGACATTGGGTTTTAAGGAGCACAACCCATTGCTGAGTTTCTCGGGCAGCATAGGAATGGTTCTGTCCACCAAGTACACCGAAGTCGCCCTTCTCAAAGCCTCGGTATTCAAGGCGGTATGAGGCTTCACATAATGAGCCACATCGGCAATGTGCACACCAATTTCCCAATGTTCACTGTCTAGATCAACTAGAGAAATCGCATCGTCAAAGTCTTTGGCATCTTGTGGATCAATGGTAAAAGTGAGATTCGATCGATAATCCCAGCGCCCCTCAAAATCTTGTGGTTCAGGTTCATTGGGAATGGATGCCACTTCTTGTTCCACTTCCAATGGAAAGCCCACCTTGAACCCAAATTCGGCCACAATGGCGTGCATTTCAGCGCTATTTTCACCGGGCAAACCCAATACTTCTATCAGACGTGCCGAGGGGTTGCGTTTGGGCCGTACCCAGTCGTATACCTCGACCAACGCCAAGTGTCGATCGTACTCTGACGATACAGGTTGGTCGATTTTCAAATCGGGAAGGGGAAGCCCTTCCACCAAGCAATAGCCGGTTTGTTCGAATACATCCAACTGACCGATGTACTGCCGAACCGCACGCTCAATCAATCGACAATTCAAGATTTGCAGGCGTTTTCCCCGCCTTTCAAACTCACATTGAACACGATCTCCAGGCAGCAGGTAATGCACATACTCAGCGGGAATGAACAGGCTTCGCTCCCCAGAATCGGGCTGCAAGTACCAATCGCCTCGTTTGCCCAAATCCATAACCCCTTCAATCGCTTCGGCTGGACGAATGGCCCGAAAGTTTCCTTTTGAGGGTTGTTCGGCTTTTCCCCATTGAACCAATCTCAACAGGGAGTGATAAACGGCATCTTTGTCAAAATGCGCATCACGGGGAATGCGCGTGTAAACGCGTTGAGCGTTGAGAGTGCCCTGCTTGGCATCTTCCAGAATGGCCAGTACCACCTGGTCCAATAAACTCATTTTTTGCTTTGCCATTTATGACTCGTAATAATCCAAGTCTTTATGGAAGGGTTCTTCAACGTACCAAGTACCCCATAGAGCCAAGGCTAAACAAGCCAACCCCACCCAAGAGGCCGCCCAGATAGACGATTGCAAACTGGTTTCAAACCATTCAAATGAACTCGTAATGATCAAAACTCCACCTCGCACAAAATTGGGTACGGTAGCAGAAACGGTTGATCGAATGTTGGTTCCAAATTGTTCACTGGCATTGGTCACAAAAATGGCCCAGTAGCCGGTGGCACTTCCTAGGATAAACGCCATGGTCTTGTAATAGCCTGCCGAACCCGCTGGACCAAACAAGAACAACAAAGTCATCAAAGTGATTCCCAACAGGTTGAGATAGATTACTTTCTTTCTTGACTGAAGAACCTGAGACAACAATCCGCTGAGCAAATCACCGGCACTCAAACCCACATAAGACCACATGATCAGCTCGCGGGTATTCACAGGAGGCTCGGCCAAGCCTGTGATTTCAGGGAAAAAGCGGTGGGAGAGCGCAATCAATATTCCGACCACGTACCATACGGGTAGCCCTATGAAAATACAGGCCAGGTATTTGGTAAACGTGGGCATGTCTTTGAACAACCAAAAGAAATTGCCTCGCTGAACATCATCGCTCTTGCTCTTTTGAAACATGTTTGACTCAAATGTCCCGGCTCTCAATGCCAGCAAGACAAAACCCAACAATCCACCTACGATGTAGGCCACCTGCCAATTGGCCAATTCCAAACCGGTTAGGGTACCAATCAGCGAACCTATCCATTCGCCTTTGCTGGCCACAAAAAAGGCAGCCACAGCCCCTAAGGCTCCAAAAGTCACGATAATCATGGTGCCGATTCCCCTTCTTTTGATGGGTAGAAGTTCTGAAACCAGAGTGATGGCGGCACCCAATTCACCAGCTAGACCTATACCAGCGGCGAAACGCCAAAACTTATAGCCTTCAACGGTTTCAACAAAGGCGTTGGCAATGTTGGCCAGCGAATACAGCAAAATGCTCCCAAACAAAACCGATACACGACCTTTCTTATCGCCCCAAACACCCCATAAGATGCCACCCAAGAGCATTCCCGCCATTTGCCAGCGAAACAGCACCGTTTCGTAGGTTCCAAAATCCATGTTCAACATGGTGAGACTCTCTTTCTTGATGATGTTAAAGAGAATTAAGTCGTAGATATCGACAAAGTAGCCCAGAGAGGCCACAATGATCAGTAGGGTAATGTTCTTTCTTCCACTCATAGGTAGGGTACCAAAGATGCACAAAATATTTCCAATTCACGGGCATCTTCGGCATCAAACTGGTCAAGGTTTTCGCTATCGACGTCCAAAACAGCAATAACTTGATCGTTGTTAAAAATAGGGACTACGATCTCACTTTGACTTTCCGCACTGCAAGCGATGTGGCCAGGAAACTCATGAACATTGGGAACTATGAGGGTTTGAGCCTGTTTCCATGCCGAACCGCAAACTCCTTTTCCGTAGGCAATTCGAGTGCAGGCTACCGGCCCCTGAAAAGGACCCAAACACAGTTCTTCCCCTTCAACTCGGTACAATCCCACCCACCACCAAGAAAATGTCTGTTTCAACAAAGCCATAGCATTTCCCAAGTTGGCGATGGAATCTGATTCACCGTTCAACAATTCCTGTAATTGCTGATGAGCAATTGTATATTTTTCTGATTTTGAAATACTTAGCAATGACGTGTTAAGCAGATTCCCTGACATAGAACAAATCTACAACAATTTAGAGCTAGAGAGTTGGGCGTATAGAGGGCCTAGGCCTTTGCCCATGCGAACTATTCGGCGTAAATTGCCTGATTAATTAGCTCTTATTTTCTTCATGCAGGTAGTCAATACAAAAGGTTTCGAGGTAGTGTTTACGTTTGTGGAACATCCCTACTTTGGAGTCGTCATCGAGGCCAATGCGGTTCAATTGCTGGACAACGGCATGCCCTCACTTACCTACCAGCGCATCAGACCCAAGACCGCAGAATACTTCGGCCTGACTCCTGAACTTGGAAAAGCCGTTGAATGGATGGAAGAGTTTGAATCCGAAAGTGTGAAGAAGCGCTTTTACAATGGCAAACGAGCCATCAAGCTTCAAGACTTTTACTTGAAACACTACACCCCTGAAATTCAAAAAGCCGTTCGAGGCTTCATTGATGCTCAGATGATAGCCATTCTCAATGTTGTGAAGAGTTATCCCTTGTACTGGGCGAATAGCGCTGGCGAACCTATGGGCTCACCGGTTTCCTTTATTGACGAGCCCGCGAGCATATTGTTCCACTTCAGAAGAAACGAAGAGGGCATGAATTACTTCGCCACCATCAAACATCACGGCGAAAAGATTCCGTTCTACCAGAACAACAGTCACCTGTTGTCCACTCAACCCACTTGGCTCATCACCTCCGATCGATTATTGTTCTTTCCACCCAACGTAGATGGTGTCAAGCTGAGACCCTTCTTGTCTAAAAAATACATTCATGTAGATCCTCATCAAGAGAAGTTCTATTTTGAAAAATTTGTGGGGCCATTGCTGGAGAATCACGATGTATACGCCCAAGGGTTTGACATTGTCACCGACCAGTTCAACATGAATCCCGTTTTGGTTTTGTCTCATCAATTCGAGGATAAAAAGGCCACCTTGTATTTTCAATATGGACAATGGAAATTCCCGTACCACGTCGACAAAAGGGTCAATGTCTCATTAGAAATGATAGGAGAGAACCCCGTGTTTCACAGGGTTCGAAGATCCTTTCATGGAGAAAATGCCAAAATAAAGATATTAAGAGATTTAGGATTAATTAACTCTACGGGTAGTTTATTTGAATTAAAGGCCGACAAGTCACTAGACCCTACCTACGGGATGGTCTCTTGGTTCAACGAACATGGCCCCCTTTTACAGAGAGAAGGCTTTGAACTCCAGCAAGACACAGGTCCTGTTCAATACCACCTTGGAAGCATAGAACTGAAGATTCACATTCACCAAAATCAAGACTGGTTTGATCTGATGGCCCGAGTGAAAATCGGAGAATTCGAGTTCCCGTTCAGTCGCTTTAAAAAGAACATCATGGAACGCATTCACGAGTTCTTGCTACCCAATGGACAAGTGGCCATTTTGCCTCAAGAGTGGTTCGACCGATTTGAGCCCTTGATGCACCTCAGCGATGTGGAACACGAAGAATTGCGCCTCAAAACCATTCACAGTGGCCTTTTAGATGATTTATCAGAATACACCGAAGCAGGACTTCCTGGAAGTGATTGGCTAAAAACCCTGCACTCAGGCGATTTCCCTGAATTTGAATTGCCACCGGGTTTCAAGGCCACCATGCGCCCCTATCAGCTGGAAGGTTATCGCTGGCTGCGATTCATGCTCGAACACAATTTTGGCGCTTTGCTCGCCGATGACATGGGCTTGGGTAAAACCATACAAACCTTGGCTTTGATCTTGCATTTGACCCAAGAATCCTCAAAACCCGTATTGGTCATTACCCCTAAATCTCTACTTTACAATTGGTCTCAAGAAGCCAAGCGATTTGCTCCGTCCTTGAAAACCATGCTTTATTCAGGGGTAGGGCGTCAAAAATTGCAAAGCCAAGCGACCAAGACTCAGGTCATCATTATGAGTTACGGGACCATGCGCAACGACATACAATGGCTAGAGACACTTGATATCCAAGCCATTATACTTGACGAGAGCCAAGCGATTAAAAACCCTAGTTCCCTAACGGCTAGAAACCTACTGAAGTTGCAAGCCCCTCTTCGCATTGCCTTGACCGGCACCCCCATCGAAAACACTTTGATGGACATTTGGAGCCAAATGAACTTCTTAAACAAAGGGCTCCTGGGCAGTTACCTCTATTTTGAAAAAGAGTTCATTCGACCCATTGAGCGCAGCGGTGATCCACAAAAGGCAGAGCAGTTGAGAAAGTTCATCGACCCCTTTGTCTTGAGAAGAACCAAGAAGCAGGTGGTGACCGAGCTTCCTCCCAAAATCGAGAAAATTCACTATTGCGAAATGAGCCCAGAGCAGCAGGAATTGTACGAAAAGGTCAAGAGCCAATACCGGAACGAACTGCTGAGCCACGTAGGTCAAGTGGGCTTGAACCGCGCTCGATTGAAAATCTTCAACGGCCTGATGCACCTTCGCCAGTTAGCGTTGAACCCAACACTCAAAGAGCCTACATTCGAAGGTTCATCGGGCAAAGACAATGAAATATTCCACATGCTGGAACGAGCCATTGAAGGCGGGCATAAGGTGTTAATTTTCTCTCAATTTGTTGGGTATTTGCGCGTTTTCGAAGACATGCTTCACGATCAGCGCATTGCTTATTCGTACTTGGACGGCTCCATGGATGAAAAAGAACGCGCCCAGGCCATCGACCGATTCCAAAACAACCCGGACATTCCTGTTTTCTTGCTGAGTTTGCGAGCTGGAAACAGCGGCATCAATCTAACGGCGGCTGATTACGTCTTCTTGGCCGACC
>JALRLA010000042.1 GCA_023254645.1 Bacteroidia bacterium | reverse complement strand
CTTATTGGGCGCTCAATTTCGATCGGAGATTCACAAAGCCTTGGGTCAGGGAGCCTTGCTGAGCGGTGGCCTTGTGGTTCAAGGGCTTTACGGGGCTCAGCATTCGGCCCGAATCTGGCAATCTGCCTCCCCCGTTCGGCTTTTTCCACTTCTGGCTTTTCGCTATGTTCACAACAAGCAGCGCTGGCAATTGGGCCACTTGCCTGGACCCTTGTCCCACGATCTACCCGAAACCCTGATGAACTACGATTGGGCCTGGAACCGACCGGTTGAATACGGAATTGACCACCGAATATTCCACCCCAAGGTTCAGGTCAATACTTGGCTTGACTGGCGACAGCTGGCCATCCCCAATCAAAGCCAACAGGAAATCATCTCTGCTGGAACCGTGGTCAAACCCATTTGGATCAGCCGTGAAGACTTCAGCCTAAGCAGCCCCATTAGCGCCCTGGTTTACCATCAAGGAGGAGAAAACCTCCAACAGCGCAAACCCTTGGTCACTCAGATCAATCTCAGTGCAGGCCTTCGAGCCAACCTAGGGCCTTGGGAAATCAATAGCCAATTCATGCACAGCCGCGATGCCAGCCCACAATTGAGGCAACCCTTTCGAGAGGGCTGGGCCAGCAGCTCTTGGATCAAACATTCCAGGGGGCAATGGGAACAAGCCTTGATTGTACAAACGGCCCATGAATTTTCAGCGCCTTTAGGAGCACCCTTGTACAGCAGTGTAGATCGTCAAGAACCCTACAGCACCGTCCGCGATCGTCGCATCCTGCAAGCCCGACTCAATTACATGCATCCATTGGCGGTTGAAGGAGTGCGTTTGGATGTCCGTTTGGACCCCATGTACGACTGCTTGAATCAAAAGTTCTTGATTTCTGCAGGAGTATACCTGAAGGTGGCGTTCTAAAAGGCAAAGGCCCAACCCCATTCCATGACATCAGCCGAAAACTGATTGGCTTTCAATCGAACCATGATGCGGCTGCGCGGATTCAAATAATAGTTAAAACCCACTCCCTCATAGAAAGGATACTTGCGGCGATCAGGACGGGCCAAATACCAACCCAAGTCTACCTGAAATCCCCAGCGATCCATAGTCCATTCCATGCCTGCAAAGGCAGCCAATTCTGCCTGCGACCGAAAGCCTGTACTCTGCATGCCTTGAAACTTTTCGTAGGCATACAAAGGATCGTGAAACAGCTGCAATCCGAATGAAGGGCTGCGCTGACGCCAATCGCCTCGGGTGTGTTGAACCCTCAGGTCCAAACAAGATTTGATCAAGGGACTGCGATCATCCAAGTCATATTCCACTTTCCCTACACGAAAGGATGGCCAGAAAACCCAAGACTGAAAAGAGGCATTCTGCCGAGTAGGGTAATAGGCGTAACTATGCCGGCCTTCGTAAACCGACACTCCCAAACCCCTTGCAACCGACACATAAGGCAAATTGATGCCCAAGTTGGGGGAACGCCAATACGCATTCGAGAAATGCAACATGCCAATATGGGCCGAAATTTGTTTCCCCGAATAACCCAACTGCAGGCGCATCATGCCATTGAAATGAGAGCCTATCGCATTGTTCAAGGGGTTCGTAACCGCGTCAAAGGGTTTGCTGACATAGCCCACTCCAGCGGCGAATGAATAATCCAATCCATGTACACCGACTTGGCCCATGCTAAAACCCGCTCCAACCGCTAAGCCCGTCGCTGAATTTCCTAAATGAGAAGCATTGAATAAAAGCCCTCGATAAGGTGTAGCTCGCAAAGGCTGTCGGTACAATACTCGGCGTTCGGCGCTCAAGGTCCACACCCGGCCCAACAACTGCTCCATATCGGGACGATGAGGCATCAAAGCACCTCTGTGCCCCTGCAGCAACCATTGAACACGGTTGTTATTGGGAATGGGAAGAGAAAGGATAGGGTTGGCCTGAACGGCAAGCGAAGACAACAAAAAGGCCCATGCAAAGACGGCCCTTTTCATGATTACTGCTTTTTATCGGTGGCCAAGACCATGCGAATGCCCTGGTTGGCTCCAATCTGCATCACATCAACCACTTCTTGAATGGTTAACTTCTTGTCCAAACGCAGCACAACGCTCAATCGGCTGTCGGGGTTGTTGGGGTCGTAGTATTCTTTGTCTCGATCCAACATCACTTTCTCCAATTCGTCGACTTCTACGGGTTCTTTGTTGTTGTCAATGTAATAGACAACAGGACCTGTACCATCTTCTCCTATGACCGCTCCATCGGGGCGCTTCACGGTCAAAATCATGGGTTTGGTTTGAATCTTAGAAGTGGTTTTGGCCTTGGGCAACAATACGTTGATGACGTTGGGGTTGGCCAAGGTGCTCGCGATCAAGAAGAACAGGAGCAGAAAGAACATGATGTCGTTCAAAGCCGATGATTCGACTTCTGCTTCTTCCCTTCTGCGTCTTCCGATTTTCATGGCCCGAGATTAGAGGTTGGACTTGGTCAACATTTCCAGCAAGCTCAAGCTTTGCTCTTGCAAACGCTCGGCAAATTTGTCAATGCGACGCATGAACATCTGGTAACCAAAGAAGGCAATCATACCCACCAACAAGCCCGCAAAAGAGGCTACCATTTTGGTGTACAATCCGCCGGAGATGGCACCAATGCTCAAATCACCCGTGGTCGAAATGCTGTAGAAGATATTGATGACACCCCAAATCGTTCCCACAAAACCCAACATGGGGGCAATGCGGCTGATCAAACTCAAATAGTGCAAATTGCCTTCCATGGCGCTCAGCTCCACGTTGGCTTTGGTCTCCATCGCGCTTTCGATTTCGCGCATGTTGGAACCCAAGAAACGCAAACCGGTTCCAATGACCTGAGCTTGAGCGGTATGGGTGCGCTCGCAATAGGCCAAAGCGGCATCGGGGCGGTTCTCTTTTAAATTGTCTTTGACCACGCTGATCAAGTTGAAGTCAATGGCTGCGCGGCTTTTCAAATACAAAAAGCGCTCAACAATGAAGTAAATGGCAATCAGCAAACTCAAGGCGAGCAAAGCCATTACTACGCCCCCTTTGGCCATGATTTCGACTATGGGAGCAGAAACGTGTTCAGTGGCACCTGCAGCAGCTGAAGTGTCAGCGCCGGCTAACAGGAGTTGAATCAATAAAGACATACTTCAAAGAAAACGGATGTGTGGCAGTCCTGCGTATGGGGATGTACATATTTTATCCCCAATCGGGGTTTAGTTCAAGCCCGCTACCCCACCGCTCACGACGAACTTGGTCACATGGCTCGGCTCGACATCAATGGGTTTGACCTTGTTTTTTGGCACAATGAGCATCTCTCCCGTCAAGGCATAGGACAATGGCAAATAGACTGAACAGTGATCGGGCATGTTGATTACCGACATGTCTGCCTGGGTCAAAAAGCCCATGCGATGCACACCGCCTTCGAGTTCCACAACAATGGGTTTGTCAAATTTCTTGTTCTCCCCCATGAAGGCCTCGGTCATGTCTTTGGTTGTACCGAAGATGAAACTCAAGCCCGGGGCTTTTTCGATGATGCCTTCAAAAAAATCCAAGACCTGCTTGGCGACGACTCCTTGTGTCAAAACTCCGACACCCACTATTCCTGCGAGAATGACAGCCGCGTACAGCCAAAACTCCCAAAAACCGACTTCGTCCAGGTGCAAGAGATCCGATAGACCGCCAAGAATCCAAAGGACAATGCTAATGGTCGCACCAATGGGCAACAGTACCAAAAGGCCGCGCAACAAATAGCTAATCACGCGTTGAAAGGGCGACTTCATATTTTTTCTAAAATGCTGAGGATCAAATTCTTGTATCTTCATGTTAGCAAATCTTGGCCGATGTCTCGGCGGTAAGACTTTCCTTGAAACTGAATCAAATCTACCAAATCGTAACTGGCTTTCAATGCCTCAGGAATAGTATCACCCAAGCTAGTCACGGCCAAAACTCGGCCTCCATTGGTCACCACAGTCCCCTCTTTCAAAGCCGTTCCCGCATGGTACAAGCGCTGTGAATCTGCCACCTCTGAGGGCATGCTCATTTCAAAGCCTTTTTCAATGGTTCCTGGGTAACCGGCTGAAACCAAGAACACGGTTGCCGCCGTTCGAGAATCTACTTCAAAAGGAACCTGGGAAATATTGCCTTGGGCAACGCCGTTCAACAAGTCTACCATATCGGTTTTCAGACGGGGAAAAATGGCTTCTGTTTCCGGATCGCCCATGCGAACGTTGTATTCGATGACCTTGGGATCTCCATGGTCGTTCATCAAGCCCAAAAACAGGAATCCGCGGTACGGATGACCCTCAGCGCGAAGACCCTCTAAACTGGGCAATACAATGCGTTCTTTGACCTTGTGCATGAATATTTCATCGGCAAAAGGAACCGGCGAAATGGCCCCCATACCTCCCGTATTCGGACCCTGGTCCCCTTCTCCAATGCGCTTGTAATCTTTGGCCGATCCCAAAATGTGCCAGTCGATGCCATCGCTGACCACAAAGACGGAAATCTCGATGCCTTGCAAGAATTCCTCGACCACCACATTGGCGCTAGCGGCTCCAAAACGCGCTCCCAAAATCATATCACGCAAGGTTTCCTTGGCTTCGTCCAGATCAGAGGTAATGATGACACCCTTACCTGCTGCCAAGCCATCGGCCTTCAACACGTAAGGGGGAATCAAACTTTCCAAAAAGGCCCCTGACTCATCGACATTCTCTGCATTGAAATTGCGGTAGGCCGCCGTTGGAACGCCATACTTCATCATGAATTCCTTGGCAAATTGCTTGCTTCCTTCCAGCTGGGAGGCCCATTGATCGGGGCCTGCAACGGCCATTCGAATGCCTTTTTCAGCGGCAAAAGCTTCCAAGGCATCGGTAATGCCGGCGACCAAGGGGTCTTCGTTACCCGGAACTACCAGCTCAATGTTGTGTTGCATGCAAAACTGACCCACCGCCTGAAAATCACTTAGGTTCAAGCTAACATTGGTGCCACACTGGGCTGTCCCTGCGTTACCAGGGGCAATGTACAAATGGCTGCAATTGGGGCTTTGAGAGATGGCCAAGGCAAACGCATGTTCACGACCACCCGATCCCAACAAGAGAATATTCACGCTGTAAAGTTACAACCCACGGGCATAGCAAACCGCAGCATAAAGGGCGGCTGTTTCGCTTCTCAGCACTCGCTCACCCATGGAAAGGGCGGTGAACCCTGAAGCCAGTGCTAGTTCCACTTCGCGGTCAGAAAAATCACCTTCCGGACCCACTGCTATGCGCGATCGGCTGAAGTCCAATCGATCGGGAGAACGAAGCTCATCGGGGCAATGGGCGATGAAAGAGGTTCCTTCGAATGGTTCCGCTACAAAATCATGAAACTTGCTTATGCGAATGCTGGGCAACCAGGCACTGTGGCTTTGCTTCAAGGCAGATAAGGCCGCCTTTAGCAGACGTTCTTCGTTTACCTTGCTGCGTTCGCAGCGCTCCGACTGAAGGAATACCAATTCTGGCACACCTAATTCGGTGGCTTTTTCCACCACCCATTCCATTTTGTCAGAAGACTTGAGTATGCCCATGGCCAAGACAAAGGGAATGGGCGCAGCTACGAGAGTTTCGGTAAGGATTTCGGCACGGGCACCCTTTTTTCCTAGCTCCGTCAAACGGGCTTGAAACAGACTTCCGAGGCCGTTGCTTACCTCCAATTCATCTCCCACCTGATAGCGCAAAACCTGGCCCAAATGTTTGGACTCGGTTTCGTCCAACCATAGAACACGGTCTTCTTGTACGGCGCTATAGAAGGTGAAATGCCCCGGCATCGCTTAGGAACGCGACCAGGAACTGCCGTCCTTGCCGTCTTTGATTTGAAAACCTGAGGCGGCCAATTTGTCTCGAATGGCATCGCTCAAGGCATAATTTTTATCGGCTTTCGCCTGGGCACGCAACTCCAGAAGCACCTGCATGGCGCTATCCAAGGCTGAGTCATCGCCGGCAGCTTCCAATTACCCGGGATACGCTGCTTGCGGTAACCCAATATCGTGAGCTTTCGAC
>JALRLA010000405.1 GCA_023254645.1 Bacteroidia bacterium | reverse complement strand
CCGCATCGACTCCTTCACGGGCATCGGTGATGAAAAAGCTTTGGGCATTCTGGCTGAGGTAGGAAAGCAATTCTCTGTTCCTACCGTGACTGACATTCACGAATCTCATGAAGCGGCTATGGTAGCTGAATATGTAGATGTTCTCCAAATTCCTGCCTTCTTGTTTCGCCAAACTGAGTTGTTGGTGGCGGCTTCAAAAACCGGTAAGTGGATCAACATCAAGAAAGGTCAATTTGCGGCCGCCAATGCCATGCAACACGCCCTTCAAAAATGCATTGACAGCGGCAATTCCAATGTCATGCTCACTGACCGAGGCAATAGCTTTGGATATAGCGATCTGATTGTGGATATGCGTAATATTCCCGAAATGCGAGCCATGGGTGCTCCTGTGATCATGGATGTGACCCATAGTTTGCAACAACCCAACCAATCATCAGGCGTTACGGGTGGCAAACCTGAATTGATCGAGACCATAGCCAAAGCGGCCATTGCTGTGGGTGCCGACGCATTGTTCATGGAAACCCATCCCAAGCCCTCAGAGGCCAAAAGCGATGGGGCCAATATGCTTCCTTTGGATCAAGTCGAGGCCTTGCTGCTAATACTCAAGCGGGTGCGCGAAGCCATTTTGTAATCCTTCACCACTGGACATAAAAAAAGCCCCGATTTCTCGGGGCTTTTTTATTAGTTCCTATTCGTCTTTCCAGAAGAGTCAGGCTAAGGCTACTCATCAGGAGTTGAGCGGCTCGAAGTTGGAGTAGTACGTGGTTTGCGGGGTGGACGCTTGGGCAACAAATACAGCTTGCCATCTTTTACGGGTGATTCAGGTTTGAATACCTTGAAGAAGTTTTTACCTAAGGTGGGAACGTCAACCTTATCCGTGATCTGGAAGGAGACGTTCTTTACGATGTAGTCTCCAACAATCATTTGGTCAATGATGAATTTGTTGCTGGGCAACTTGATTTTCTTACCCGTGTTGGGGTCGATGGCAATTACCTTGTCACCATCCAAGAAACTGCCTTTGTTGATCAATCCAGACTTCAACCACTCGGCGGCAACCAAGGCAGGAACCGCAGTGTAGCGACCGATAAAGTCGTAAACAAAGGCTTCAGCACGCACATTGTTCACCATAACAGAGATGGCGTCTTTGCCTCCCAATGAACTTACGGTCAAAGGAATGGCGGTACTCAAATCCATTTCAGGAGCAGCAGCCTCTTGAGCGTCAGCGCTGTCTTTAGTTGCTTTGCCTTCATTCGTATTGTTGCGATCCAGGTCTATGTTGACGTTGACTTTAGCACGAGATTCGGCTCCGTCCCAAGCAAAACGAACGGTTGTACGGCGGTTTTGTTGGTGCTGATACTCGTCACAGGCTACGTAAGACTTATCTCCAATAATTTTAATTTCACTAGGTTGGTACTCTTCGTAATAACTCATGGTAACATTGCCATTACGGTCTTTAACAACAATCATTTTCTTGGTTTGACCTTTGATGTATGGAGTCATTCCAACGACATCTTGGCCTTCGCATTTGCAATCATTAACCAATTCCAATTCTCCGTATCCCACGGCGACAATACGAGAAGAATCGACCCCGTATTTTCTCATGAGATAATTTCGAGCACTATCGGCACGACGTTGAGCCAGATTGACGTTATAACTGACGCTAGCTCGGCAGTCTGTGTGTGAACCTAATTCTGCGATCAATTTTGGGTATTTCAACAAAACATTCTGGGCAAACGTATCAAGCACGGCAGCTGCATCAGGCCGAATGTTGGCCTTGTCCAAATCATAGAAAATGGGAAGTGTAAGAATTTCGTCGATTGGGCTGGTCAAACAGAAATCTTGGTACAAGGTGGTCGAAAAACGAATACCCCAAGTGGTTCGTTCGGTCAATGGGCCGTCGAAATAATACAACTCAGGTTGCCTAGCTATGATTTTGTAGTTTGTTTTTTCCTTGAGGTCGTATGTATAGGCCCCCATACTGTCTGTTTTCAATGTAGCAATAACACTATCTCTATCATTGGTGATGGTAACTGTAGCTCCAATCAAAGGCTTTTTGGTGTTGCAATCAGTCACAAAACCTTGAATATTGATGAAAATGGGTGTAATGTCGAACGAATAAATATCATCGTTGTTTTTTCGGTCTCCGCGATTGGAAGTGAAGAATCCTTTGTTGGGGTTCCCATTGTAGAAAGTAATACCGAAGTCGTCACCACCTGAGTTCAAAGGCTCGCGCAAGTTTTCTACTTCGCGCCAAACCTGAATGTTGTCAGTGGGTTCGGCCTCGTACATATCCAAACCGCCCAAAGTAGGCCAGCCATCAGTCGAGAAATACAGTTTTTTGTTGTGGGGGTTGATGTATGGGAAATATTCATCACCACTGGTATTGATGTTGGGGCCCAAGTTTACAGGATCGCTCCATTTCTTGGAACGCCGGCTGTAAGTGACTGCATAAATATCAAATCCACCGTATCCACCGTCGCGATTGGAGGAGAAGTACAAGGTGTTTCCATCAGGACTCAATGCGGGGTGTCCATAGCTGTGAGCGGAATCTTCGGCACAGAAATTCAAAATGCTGCCCATGATCCATTCATTGCCGCGCTTTTTGTACTCATAGATGCCGCACATCTGCTGCTTGCCGTCGCGGCCTCCGCACTGCGTCATGTACATGGTTTGGTAGCGGTTGTCGAAGGTCATAGCGCCTTCGTTGAAGTCGGTATTGGGGAATTTGATTTTGGCGTCTTTGGCATCATCTAGGTAAAAGGGGCCAGTCCATTTTCCGTCGCGGCCGCGCTTTCCTTTTTCTAACTGCATGTACCATACGTCGGTCCAAAAATTCATGGTTCCGGAATAGATGCGCTTTGTAGCACCACCCTCGCGGTCAGTTGTGAAAAACAA
>JALRLA010000346.1 GCA_023254645.1 Bacteroidia bacterium | reverse complement strand
GTCTTTGTAGGCAATCACTTCTGCGCGAATGAATCCTTTTTCAAAGTCGGTGTGAATCACACCTGCCGCTTGAGGAGCTTTGGTGCCTTTTGTGATGGTCCAAGCTCGAACTTCTTTGACACCCACAGTAAAGTAGGTGATGTAATTCAAAAGATCGTAGGCCCCGTGAATGAGCTTCTCTACTCCGCTCTGCTCCAATCCCATTTCGCTCAAGAACATTTGACGGTCTTCAAACGATTCGAGTTCGGCAATCTCGGCTTCGATCGCTGCCGAAATCATCAACAATCCTGCTTGTTCATCTTTGATGAGTTCACGAACACGATCAACGTATGCATTTCCGTTATTGACGCTTTCAGGGTCCACATTGCAGACGTACAAAACAGGCTTATCGGTCAAAAGTTGAAGATCGTGAATCAAGCGGCGCTTTTCTTTGTCCATCTCCAGCGAACGAGCGTTTTTCCCTTGCATGAGGTGCCCGCGAAATGCCTCGCAGACTTCGAGCATGCGAGCCGCATCTTTATCGCCACCGGTTCGGGCAACTTTGGCTATGCGTGAAATCTTATGTTCAAGCGTCTCCAAATCTTTCAACTGCAATTCGGTATCGATGATTTCCTTATCGCGAACGGGATCGACAGAACCGTCTACGTGAATGATGTTGTCGTCATCGAAGCAGCGCAAAACATGCAAGATGGCATGGGTAGAACGAATGTTGCCCAGGAACTGATTTCCCAAACCGTCGCCCTTACTCGCGCCTTTCACCAAACCGGCGATGTCGACAATTTCGATGGTGGTAGGCACCAAGTTCTGAGGATTGACCAAATCGGCCAATTTGTTCATTCGCACATCGGGAACCGTAATGGTTCCTACATTGGGCTCGATGGTGCAAAATGGGAAATTGGCACTTTGGGCTTTGGCCGATGATACTGCGTTGAACAGGGTTGATTTTCCCACGTTGGGCAAGCCCACAATACCGCACTGCAATGACATGTGTTTCTAATTTAGAGGTTTAATAAATCCCCAATGTCTTGGAGAATTTTACGGGTCAAATTATCGGCCATGGTTTGGCTTCCACTTTCCGCGTAAATGCGAATGATGGGCTCCGTGTTGCTCTTTCGCAAATGAACCCAATCTCCGTCAAAATCGATTTTCACTCCATCAACGGTATTGATGGGATGCTTTTTGTATTTCTCTTGCAGCTTTTGCAACAAGGCATCTACGTCTGTACCGGCCTGCAGTTCTGCTTTGTTTTTGGACATGACATACTGCGGATACTGCGCTCTCAACGCGGAAGTTTTTATGCCTGACTGAGCCAAGTGCGTCAAGAACAAGGCAATTCCGACCAAGGCGTCACGACCGTAATGCAACTCAGGGTAAATGATACCACCATTGCCCTCGCCACCAATCACCGCGCCCGTTTCTTTCATGGCGACAACCACATTGACTTCTCCAACGGCACTGGCTGTATACACCTGTCCGGCCTTTTCCGTCAATTCGCGCAAAGCACGTGTACTAGACAAATTGCTGACGGTCGGTCCAGGAGTATATTTCAACACATAGTCAGAACAAGCCACCAGGGTGTACTCCTCTCCGAACATCTCCCCATCGTCTTGAATCAACGCCAAGCGATCTACATCGGGATCGACCACGATACCCAAATGACATTTCTGGGATTTGACCAACGAAGAAATCTCGCCCAAATGTTCGGCCAGAGGCTCAGGATTGTGGGCAAAGTGACCCGTTGGCTCGCAGTTCAATTCGACGATTTCGTCAACGCCCAAGGCTTTGAGCAATGCAGGAACGGCAACGCCCCCCACACTGTTGACCGCGTCAACGGCAATTTTGAATTTCTTTTCGGCAATGGCCTCTTTGTTCACCAAAGGCAGGGCCAATATTTTCTCGATGTGGGTGGGCAAGTAATCCAAACAACGACGAGTACCCAATTGATCGACCGCGGCAAACTGAAGATCAGGAGATTCAGCCAGGGCCAAAACGGCTTCCCCGTCTTCCCCACTGATGAATTCCCCTTTTTCGTTGAGCAGCTTTAGAGCATTCCACTGTTTGGGATTGTGACTCGCGGTGACGATGATGCCTCCCGCCGCCTTCTCATCGGCCACGGCCATTTCGACCGTTGGTGTCGTAGACAATCCCAAATCCACCACATTCAATCCCAATCCCACCAAAGTTTGGGCGATCAACTCATAAACCATGGGGCCGCTAATACGCGCATCGCGACCCAATACAACTTCATTCCCCTTACCGCGTTGCAAAATCCAAGTACCAAACGCCGAAGCGAATTTGACAACATCAATGGGAGTAAGGTTTTCATCGGTGTTTCCACCAATGGTGCCGCGAATGCCTGAAATGGACTTGATTAACGTCATAAAATGGGTGGCAAAAGTAAGCAATGACGGGCAGACCCAATTTAGTTTTCAAGTGAAAATACCGCATTATTTCACAGTTGGATGCCCCCTGTTACCTTTGCCATATGCAAAAACTCATCGAGTGTGTTCCCAATTTCTCAGAAGGCCGCAAGCCCGAGATTATCAAAGCCATTACCCAAGCCATTGAAACGGTTGAAACCGTAAAGCTTCTGGATGTAGACCCTGGAAAGGCGACCAATCGCACCGTGGTAACCTTTGTAGGCGATCCCGATTCAGTGGTAGAAGCAGCCTTCAGAGGAATTGCCAAAGCAGCTGAGTTGATCGACATGAGTCAACACAGTGGAGAACATGCTCGAATGGGAGCAACCGACGTTTGCCCCTTTATCCCCGTGAGCGGCATCAGCATGGAAGAAACGGCTGATTACGCCCAAAAACTCGCCCGACGCGTTGGGGAAGAATTGAACATTCCCACCTACCTCTACGAAGCGGCGCAACCCAATAAAAAACGCAGCAATCTTTCTGTGATACGCAGCGGCGAATACGAAGGCTATTTCGATAAAATCAAACTGCCCGAATGGCAACCTGATTTTGGTCCCTCTGAGTTCCCAGCCGGATCTGGCGCTACGGTCATCGGTGCCCGCGACTTTTTGATTGCCTACAACGTCAACTTGAATACCCGTTCGACCCGCATCGCTAACCGCATTGCCTTTGACGTACGCGAAGCCGGTCGCATTTTGCGCGAGGGCAATCCCATTAGTGGCAAACCCGTTTTGGACGAACAAGGCGAACCTGTTCGCGTACCAGGGAAATTGAAGCACGTAAAAGCCGTCGGATGGTACATCGAAGAATACAACATGGCTCAGATCTCGATGAATTTGACCAATTACTTGGAAACTCCCCTGCACGTGGCTTTTGATGAGACTTGCAAGAGCGCGGAGGAGCGCGGAGCCAGAGTCACAGGTTCGGAATTGGTCGGGCTTGTTCCCTTGAAGCCCATGTTGGATGCCGGTCGCTACTTCCTTCAAAAGCAAGGAATCAGCACCGGAGTCAGCGAGGCTGAATTGGTGCATACGGCCATTCGCAGCTTAGGACTCGATGAATTAGCCCCCTTTGACCCCAATAAAAAGATCATCGAATACCTGTTGCGCGACCCCAAGCAAGAAAAACTGGCTTCGTTAAGCGTTAAGGACTTCGCCAACGAAACTGCCAGCGAAAGCCTCGCTCCTGGCGGAGGAAGCGTTTCCGCATTAGTAGGTGCCATGGGTGCCGCTTTAGGTGTTATGGTCGCCAACGGAAGCGCCAACAAACGCGGCTGGGAAGAGCGAATCGAAGAATTCAGCCCCTGGGCTGAAAAAGGCCAACAAATCAAAGATGATTTGTTGTTTTTGATTGACGAGGACACCCGTGCATTCGATGGAATCATGAATGCCTATGGTCTGCCCAAAGACAACGAAGAACAGAAGACCGCGCGCAGCGCGGCCATAGAGGCGGCCAATCAGTATGCCACCGAAGTCCCCTTCAGAACCATGAAAGCCGCTTATGCCTGTTTAGAGGTTTTGGCCGCCATGAAAGAAAAGGGCAATCCGAATGCAGCGAGCGATGTGGCCGTAGGTGCTCTCTGCGTCAAAACAGCTGTTCGCGGCGCTTGGTTGAATGTACTCATCAACGCTCCTGGCTTGAAAGACAAAGCCTTTGCCGAACGAATCGTGAGTGAAGCCGAAGCCCTCTTGAAGAAGAACCATGAAGCCTGCGATGCCATTGTATTGGGCATCGAAGCCGATTTGCGCAAATAAGCATGTTCAAACGCCTGCTTTTGATCTTTTTGGGAATGGTTCTGGCCAAAGTCCAGGGCCAATTTGCCCCTGCAGCAGGACAGCCAGGCAGCACGGCCATCAAAGCCGATAGCACTTGTTTTAAAAGCTGGGCCCTGGAAGCCCAGATTGATAGAGGCTTGAAACAAATCAATTGGCCTGACTCAGGAACTGCATCGGTTGGCGATCCAGAAAACGCCACCGGTCCTTTCGGCAATGGATTGGTCAGTTTGGGCGATGCGGGCACAGCCACCTTGACCTTCGACCCTCCCATCAGCAACGGCCCTGGGTTTGATTTTGCCGTTTTCGAAAACGCCTTCAACGATAGCTTCCTGGAGCTGGCTCATGTGGAGGTAAGCAGCAATGGAATCGATTGGGTTCGCTTTCCCAGCGAATCCTTGAGTTCAACTGATGTTCAAACCGGCGCCTTTGGCTTTACTCGGCCCGAGCGCATTCACCATTTAGCCGGAAAATACCGCAGCCCCTATGGCACACCCTTCGATTTAGAAGAACTCAAAGACAGCCTAGTCCTGGACCTTTCTTGGATTCCCTACGTGCGCATCATCGATGTGGTGGGAAGTATCGATTCTGCTTGGGGAAGTCGAGACTCAAAAGGCCGACTCATTAACGACCCTTGGCCCTCTCCCTTTCCCAGTTCCGGATTCGACTTGGATGCTGTTGGAGTGATAAATAATACCTTATCCCTCAGATTTCAACGAACCGAATCCCATTGTTATTACAATACAGCAACTCACACATTATTGAATTGTCCAGCTCAATCGGGCTACTTATTTACACCTGCCGGCTTGCTTATTAGGGAAAAAGCTGACATCCAAAACTTTTGGCGCTTGCCTGAACTGAAAAACGGGATATATATTTTCCTGAGTACCAATGGCAGTAGCCATCGTTTTATCGTTCAAAGCGTCAATTAAGCAAGCTCACCATTACAGCCGTTGGCAACCAATCATTTATGTCATTGGTGAGCACACAATACATTTTATTTTCTTCAAGAGATCGCCAGAAATAAGTTCGAAATCCCTTCCACCATCCATTGTGATAGACCCACTTATGGCCATCAATAACCTTCATCCTCCAACCAAGGCCGTAAGATGCACCGTTGTTATCGGTTTCTACTTGAGGTGAATACATTAATTCTTTGGATGTTGAATTCAAAATCAACTCTGAGCGAAGGGCTCTGTCGTATTTCAACATTTCAAAAACACTGCTATAAACACCCTTATCTCCTGTTGTTCCATTATGAGGCAAATCCGTATATACCTTTCCGTTCATATATCCCTGAACAGGATATGTTTTCAATGAATTGGAATCAAAATCACAAATATGACTATTCAACATTCCCGCAGGTTTGAAAATAACATTTGTCACATATTTACGAAATCCGATGCCCGTCTTTCTCTCAATAATTAAAGCCAATAACACATAATTCGTATTACTGTACTTATAACTACCCGGACTTGCAAAGCTTTTGTACGAAAGAGAATTCATAAGTTTCAGCACATCTTCGTTGTACATGTGTTGATTGGGTGAAATACCATTGGGAACGGGGAGATTAAAATAATCGGGAAGGCCACTACTATGGGTGAGAAGATTCCAAATGGTTAAATTTTTTCTTTTAAAATCAGGCAGGTGCCAGTGAACAGAATCACGAATATTCAAC
>JALRLA010000308.1 GCA_023254645.1 Bacteroidia bacterium | reverse complement strand
TTCGAACCTGGCTCAAATCCACATCGTTCATGCGGCTTACCTCATTTCCGTTCAACCAATACTGACCTTGCGATGGGCTGTCCAAGCATCCGATGATGTTCATCAAGGTACTTTTACCCGAACCACTTGGACCCATCAAGGCGGTGTACTCGCCCTTTTCAATTTTCAAATCAATTTCCCGAAGCGCATGTACGACATTGCCACCCAAAGAATACGACTTGCGTATACTTTCTAACGATATCAATGCGCTAGAATTCATTTATTGGCCGTCGATGACTTTGGGCACCCTGAAAAAATCGCTATCAGACTTGGGCGCATTCTTCAAGGCCTGTTCGTGGCTAATCTCTTGAATCACATCATCTTGTCTCAATTCGTTGTGCGTTTCGGTCATGTAAATGAGCGGCTCCACACCTTCTGTATCAACCTGCTTCAAGGCCTCGCACATGGCTAAGATTTTCTCCAAATCTTCGCGCATATTCTCCTTCTCTTCAGCGGTGAATGACAAACGCGCCAAATGCGCCAAAGCTTCTACTTTTTCTGTACTTATGCTCATGTCCAAGCGGGGTAATTTTTGAACGCTCCACTGCGTTCCAACTGTGAATTTATAACCTCGTGCACCTGTTCTGCTAATTTGGGTATATCGTCATTCGACAAACCCTTAGTTGGAATCGGCTTATGAACAATCATGCGCATTCGACCAGGAGCTGCCAACCATTTGAAATTGTTCATCAAACGGTGATTATCTGGCATGGTAACAGGCACTATAGGAATTTGCTTTTCAATCGCTACACGAAAAGCGCCCGGCTTAAAGGGATAAATCAATTTAGGCGTGTAATCGGGAATGCGGCCTTCGGGATAAATCACCAAATTGGCGTCCAAGTCATCCATCTTTTCAGAGGCCTCTATGAACGCTCTATGAGCGTGGCGAATGCTTTCTCTTTTCACCGATACATCAAGAGTCTTGAACCAGATGTTGAACAACGGAACATTGGTCAATTCAATTTTGGCCATGAAAAAGTTGAAGCCCGGCAGCAAAGTACCATTGGTAATGATATCCAAATAAGACGCGTGATTCGGCGCGAATACATAGCGCTGCTTGGGGTCCAGTTTATCTTCGTATCGTACCACCGGGAACATGCATCCCACGATGAGGGTGGTGTAACCCCAAACTTTGCGCAAAAAGGAAGCCAATCGATAGGTGCTCTTATGCTGAAGGGTCAACCAAAACAAGGGATACATCGCCAAGAACAACAGGCAGAAAAAACCCATGGCGTAAACCAACCAAATCTTTCCCAGAATGAATTTCAACTTCATGCCGGCACTCCTCTGTTTTGATTTCGCACATACACCAACAAACTCACCACCATACCTAGTGATAGGCACATCATGAATTGAGCCCTGGCAAATGAGCCAATCGACATGTTTTCTTGAAAGTTGGCCTTGGCTTCCTCAACTCGTTGCAAACGATCTTCTTCTGCCATTGCACCGTCTTCTTCTGATTCCACATAAGGGGCAGCAAAATGCTTTTCAATGGCCGCGTGGTTTCGAGTGGTCAAATCCTGAACGATGGCAGGTTGGCCCGTCAAAATGTGTTGGTAGGCACCTACGTTGCAAAGCGCAATCAAGACAGAGACCAACAAAGAACCAAACAGAGCCTTCCCCAAGTTCATGGGTTTGTCCGAAACCATGGAATACAAACTCTTCATGAACAAATAAACCCCGATGGCAGGAATGACCATATTGGCGATGACAGGAATGGCTGACACCAAGCTACGCTCTCGGTACAAACCATTGAGGTATTGGATCAACAACATGGCTGCGCTCATGGAACCAAAAGCCAACCCATATACAGACACTCGCTTAAACACTGAACAAAAATAACACAGGCGGCCGAGACGGCCGCCTGAATAAACACTCTATAGGTAATTTAGGCCCCTTTTATGGAGCTTGATCGACTAGGAATCGTCCTCGTCTGAATCTCTTTGGTATTCGTCAAAATTGTACTCCGGGAGCAAATCAGACTTCACGTGTCCAATGGTCTCGTTCAAAGCATCGGCAAACTTGTGAAAGTCTTCTTTGTAGAGGTGTATCTTGGTTTTGACAAAACTGCCATCATCGAAGCGGCTTCGTTTGCTTTCGGTAATGGTGATGTAGAAATCTTGATTTCGCGTCGCCTTTACATCAAAGAAATAGGTACGCTTACCGGCCCTAACCCGCTTGGTAAAAACATCTTCTTGATTGTTGGAGAAGTTGCGATTGTCTTCGTTCATTTTGGGTAGTTATTAGGACCTCTATTTCAAGGCTTAACAAATATGCGAAAATATTTCAGAGTTTCAATGACATTTTTCCGACACTACTCTTCTTCAAACTGCCGCTCGTAAAGCTGCCGATACAATCCCGTTTCCTTCAAAAGCGATTCGTGTGTTCCCTTTTGAATGACCGAACCTTCGTCCAACACCAGTACCTCGTCAGTAAACTGCAGAGGAGCAATTCGATGACTCACAATAATAGCCGTTTTGCCCTGTAGGTGTTGTTTCAGCTTTTCAATGATTTTGTGTTCGGTTTCAGCGTCAACAGCACTCAAGCAATCGTCCAACAAAAACAAGTCAGCTTGGCGCACCAAAGCTCTGGCTAAGGAAACCCGTTGTTTTTGACCTCCCGATAGAGAGACACCCCGCTCGCCCAACACCGTAGCAAGACCACTGGGCCACTGCTCTAGGTCTCGATTTAGATTCGCGATGTCAATGGCGTTCTGCAAGCAGGATTCGTCGCAATCGCTTTCTACAGCTCCAAAACGTATGTTTTCTTCAATGGTTTCGGAAAACAGGAAAACATCTTGAGGCACATAGGCCAAGTGACGTCGAAAATCAACTTTTTGCATGGTGGAACTTGGAATTCCATCCAGACAGATGTTCCCTGAAAATTGCGCCCCACTATCAGTTCCCAACTGGCCAGCAATCAATTGAATCAAGGTAGATTTACCGGACCCGGTTCGCCCCGTGATCCCCAAAATCTTGCCTTTTTGAACTTCCAAATCAATTCCGTTCAAGGCCGGATTGGATTTCCCGGCGTAAATAAAAGAATCAACATTGACCGACAGCTTCTCTGCAAATTGGTAGGAAACACCCGATCCCGTCTCGGGTTCTGCGTAATCCAAAAATTCATTGATGCGCTTTTGAGAAGCCGCTGCCTTTTGTACCAAGGCCGTGGTCCAGCCCAGAGATGCTACGGGCCAAATCAACATGTTCAGGTACAAGATAAACTCGGCCATGTTTCC
>JALRLA010000298.1 GCA_023254645.1 Bacteroidia bacterium | reverse complement strand
CCATGGGTTTGAATACTACGTTGAACGCGGTGATGTTCTGTTCTACCTTAGCATCGTTGGTGCTCTTGCTCTGAATGCCAACGGGGATTTGAATTCCGCGACCGAAGAAGCTGGTTTGAGCGCCATTGAAAGACACACTATCAGCCCAATCTTTGGTCAAGAATAAAGTATCGGTCTTAGCAGCAGCCGTGTTCAACAAAGAAGAAGCTTGGTAGTTCTCTTTCTTGGGGCAGGCATACAAGTAACGGGTATTGGGGTCTGACTGGTAGTTGTATCCACCAACAGTGATACCGTCGATGTTGAAATACTGAATGTAAACCGTATCTACTACGTCAACCATGTTGCCTCCGATTTCTACCTGGTCCAATTGACGAACGTAGAACTGAGTGAAGGCGATGGAGTCAAGCGTGTAAGCCATGAAACGGCTAAACACCTCTTCACCGGTGAACGCAAAGTTTGAATCTTTGGGATCGAAGGAAGTACCCACACCATGAATACCGCTTTGAATCTTTTGACCATCAGAATAAACCGTGTGGCCCAAAGTATCAGGAGCAATGAAACTTACGAAACCGCTCATTTGCTGACCCAACAATTCTCCCTCTTCGTAAGATGAAGTGAAATTGTACCAGTTGCTGTAAGTCTCTGCGCGGCGAGTAACAGGAGTCAAGCTTTTACCCTCAACACGGTACATGCCCTTGGAGTAAATGTTGTGCTGAGCCGCAGGAACGGGTTGATTCAGCGTCTGTGCCACCCCGAGTGATGCAAAAGCAAGCAAGGCAGCGGTAAGTACAGATTTTTTCATGGAATCTTGATGTATATTTTTTACAAATATAGTTCTAAAAAGAGATTGTCAGCGGCCTAAGGAATTGCTGACAATTATATGTCACCCAATAAAGGGCGAAGGGTAATGTCTTCGATTACGGCACTTTGGTTCAACTGCCAAATCTGTCGAACCACAGCCCCAACATCGCTGGCCTTCATGAATCGCTCTTTGGGCAAATCAACACCAGCCCAAGAATCGGTCAAGGCCGCTCCCGGGAGGACGGAACTAACCCGAATTCCCAAAGGCCTGCCTTCTAATCTCAACGACTCGCTAAATCCCAACAAGGCATGTTTGGTTACGGCATAGGAGCCGCCAGCCGGATATCCCATACGGCTAGCCGTGCTGCAAATGTTTACGACGTGTGCGCGTGAACTTTGACCCAAAGCCGGCCACAAACGCTTGGTGATAGTGTAGGCGGCTTTCACGTTGACGGACCACAAG
>JALRLA010000214.1 GCA_023254645.1 Bacteroidia bacterium | reverse complement strand
CCGCATGCTTATCGGCCTATGAACGTTTGGTCGATACCTTGAGAAGCAAAGGCTATCCAACCCCGGTTATAATGCGCTAAAGGAGTGGCAGTCCGTCAAAATGCCGATGAGAAAATTGCCCAGCTGAAATTCTCATCGGTTTATCCTCATTACGTCAATAAGGTGGCTAAGAAAGGCCGCAGCGTCGAAGAATTGGACTGCGTCATTGCCTGGCTTTTGGGCTACAGCCCAGAGGAATTGGAATCGGCCAAAACCGATGCCCGCACCTTTGCCGATTTGTTTTCCCAGGCCCAAGTTCCTGTGGGTGCCTTTCAGATAACAGGCCTGATTTGTGGGTATAGGGTAGAAGAGATAGAGAACCCATTGACTCAAAACATTCGGCGATTGGATAAGGTCGTTGATGAATTAGCCAAGGGCAAATCATTGGAAAAGGTCATGAGACAAGCATAAAAAAAGCCGCCCTCGGGCGGCTTTTTATTTACAATCCTAAAATGGATTATTCGTTTTCAGCTTTGTCTTTGCAGCAAGCCTTAGGCGTTTCTTCCTTTTTTTTGCAGCAATCTTTCTCATCCTTTTTGCAGTTGCTAGCAGGCTTGCAAGCGTCGGTGCATGGAATCATAGCACCTGTTGAGTCGAAGTGACTCATGCAGGCTGCCATTTCTTCTTCAGAACAACCCATGGCTTCGCACTTTGCTTTGCACTGGTCAGCGGTCATACCTTCTTCGATGCACTTGTGGGCACCGCAAGCCATTTTGCTGTCGCACTGTTCTGTCTTGGCCTCGCAGCCTTCCATGTCGTGGCATTCACCAGCGGCGGCACCAGAAATGTATGGAGCAATGATCAAGGAAACAATAGAGGTCAATTTGATCAAGATGTTCATGGAAGGACCGCTGGTGTCTTTGAAAGGATCACCCACTGTGTCGCCGGTAACAGAGGCCTTGTGAGGCTCAGACTTCTTGTAGTAAGTCTCTCCGTCAATGTCAACACCCTTTTCGAATGATTTCTTGGCATTGTCCCAAGCACCACCCGCGTTGTTTTGGAAGATACCCATCAAAACACCGCTAACTGTGATACCGGCCAACATGCCACCCAATACTTCAGGTCCAAACAAGAAACCAACCAATACAGGTGACAACAAAGCAATGGCACCAGGAGCCAACATCTCGCGAATAGAGGCTTTGGTAGAAATTTCTACACATTTTTCGTACTCAGGCTCAGCCTTGTACTCCATAATACCAGGGATTTCTTTGAACTGGCGACGAACTTCTTTCACCATATCCATCGCGGCACGGCCTACAGCCGAAATAGCCAAGGCAGAGAAGATGAAAGGAATCATGGCGCCAATGAACAAGCCAGACAATACGTCGGCTTTGTAAATGTCAATGCTATCGATGCCTGCAACACCTACGAAGGCGGCAAACAAAGCCAGTGAAGTCAAAGCAGCAGAGGCGATGGCAAAACCTTTACCAGTAGCAGCGGTGGTGTTACCTACGGCATCCAAGATATCGGTACGGCCGCGAACTTCTTCGGGCAATTCACTCATTTCAGCAATACCACCCGCGTTGTCGGCGATGGGACCGAAGGCGTCGATGGCCAACTGCATGGCCGTTGTGGCCATCATACCTGCAGCCGCGATGGCTACACCGTACAATCCAGCAAAAGCAAAAGAACCGTAAATACCGGCAGCCAAGACCAAAATGGGGATCACAGTTGATTCCATACCGATGGCCAATCCGCCGATGATGTTGGTCGCGTGACCTGTAGCAGACTGTTTGATGATGCTATTCACGGGGCGCTTGCCCATGG
>JALRLA010000115.1 GCA_023254645.1 Bacteroidia bacterium | reverse complement strand
CCGCATTACCACGCTTTCCATGAAAAAGGATATATCGGCGACTTCCGCTTCGTTTTGATCGAAGAAGAAATGAGCCAAGAGAACGAAATGCCCTTGCTCGACAGTTTGGTCATGCGTTTGTACAGCATAACCAAAATGTTTGCGGGTCGTCCCGAGAAATGGTTCGGCTTGGACGGATCATCGGTCACCCACGAATTGGTACCGGTTGTCATCAAACCCATTCAAGAAATCAAACTGCAACGCAAAGCATGAGAAAGACCATCCTATTGGCTCTAAGCAGCTCCTTTATATCAGGATCAGCTTGGTCGCAATCGGCCAGCGATATTTTTTCAGCGGCATTTAGACCTGAAATGCCCCGCATTCAGCGCTTTAGTCCTGACGGGAGATCCTTCATCAACACGCACAAACGCGATGATCAATGGAGCCTTTCGCTTTCAGACATTCGAAGCGGGGACAGCACAGGCTTGCTTTTCGAAAGTTCCGAATTCGCTAGCCAAGCGAGCCATTGGAACGAGAAACTCCCCATGGGTTCTTTTGATTTGACCGCAGACGGTCGATTCTTGGTGGTGAGCTATGCCTCAGAGGCCATTTACCGACACAGCCGTTCGGTCATGTGTTACGTCATTGACCTTCAGAAAAAAACCCTCACCCCAATACCCTCCCGCTTGCGTTACCCCACACTCAACCCTCAGGGCACGCAGTTGGCTTATGTCAAAGACAACAACCTGTGCGTCTTTGATTTGGAGTCAAAAAGCGAAACCCTTGTCACCCAAGACGGGGAAACAAACTACATCATCAATGGAGCCGTTGATTGGGTGTACGAAGAAGAATTTTCCATGAGCCAAGGGTTTGCTTGGAGTCCTAGCGGCCAGTACATTGCTTTTTACCGCTTTGACGAGTCAGATGTCCAGCAATTTGGCATGGATGAATACAACAAAGAGGTCTATCCCGACCGCGAAGTGTGGAAATATCCCAAGGCCGGAGAAGACAATGCCGAGGTGAAAGTGGGCATCTACAATGTCCAAAATGGAGAAATTGCATTCCCTGAATTGGGGCATCAAAATGACCAATATCTGCCCCGCATTCAATGGAGTCTTTCAGATGACTTGTTGACCGTACAGCGCTTGAACCGCTGGCAAAACCATTGGGAATTATTGGGCATCAACCCCAAACAAACCACTAAAGTCACGTTGCTATTGGAAGAACAAGACGAAGCCTATGTCGACATTCAAGACAACTTATTCTTCCTTCCCCATTTGAACGGAGAGCCCAGCCATCAATTGATTTACGCCTCAGAAAAGAGCGGATACAACCAGTTGTATTTGATGAATTACCTGAACGGCAAAGAATCAGCCTTGACATTCGGCATGACAGAGGTTCTAGCTGTAAAGGAATGGAATGAAGAACAACGTGAGCTTTTTTATACGGTAGCTGACAATGCATTGGAAGACGACCTGATGGCAGTCAACCTAGGCGTCAAGAAAGGCCAGTACCTACCCGGAAAAACTCGCCTGGTGACCTGTTTCAATTACGCAAACATGCCCGACAACGAGACCTTGCGGGCTCAACAAGAAGGCAACAGCTTCGCTGGTACGGGCTCACATTATTGCATAGTCGGCCCCAAAGGTCATTATTACTACGATGGATTCAGCAATCTGAGCGAGAACCCCATTTATGCCTGGAGCCTCAATAGCACAGATGGAAGCTTTCACCGCGACTTGGAAGGGAATGCAAAATGGACGGCCGCCGTTCAAGATTGGGGTTTGGGTTCCGTGAAGTTTGACCAAGTACCGGGAGCCGATGGCACCCCATTGAACCGGTACACGATTTATCCGCCGGAGTTTGACAGCACCCAAAAATACCCAGTATTGATGTTTTGCTATGGCGGGCCCGGAGCCAACACCGTGAAAAACGCCTATGGTAGCCGCAACTTCTTGTGGCACCAATATTTGGCCAAGCAAGGATATATCGTGAGCAGTACGGACAATCGAGGCACCGGTCGCAGAGGCTCAGCCTTTAAAAAATCGACCTACTTGAAATTGGGCGAATTGGAATGCAAGGACCAAACGGCCGTGGCCGAATGGTGGAGAACCCAACCCTATGTCAACCCTGAGCGCATTGGCATCTGGGGATGGTCTTTCGGCGGCTACCTTTCCAGCCTTTGCCTGAGCAAGAGCCCTGAGACCTTTTCCATGGCGATTGCGGTGGCACCCGTCACCCATTGGAAGTACTACGATAACATTTACACGGAGCGCTATTTGCGCCGGCCAGCAGACAACCCTGACGGATACGAGCAAAACTCACCCTTGAATTTTGCCCACCAAATCACTGGAAAGTATTTGATCGTCCATGGAACCGCTGACGATAACGTGCATTTTCAGAACAGTGCAGAAATGGTCAATGCCTTGATTACTGGAGGAATCGACTTCGACAGCGAATACTACCCCAACCGCAACCACGGCATTTCAGACCCAGCTGCACAAAAACATTTGTTCAACCGCCTGACGGCATTTGTATTGGAAAACCTATAATCATGAGCATTCAAATTGGCCAGGCCGCCCCTGACTTTTCGGCCAACAATCAAAACGGGAAGGCCCTCACATTGGGCGACTTCAAAGGCAAAAAATTGGTTTTGTACTTCTACCCCAAAGACGACACTCCAGGCTGCACCGCCGAAGCTTGCAGCTTGCGCGATCACTACCAAACATTCTTGGCTCAAGGCTACGCCATTTTGGGCGTCAGCCCTGACAACGAGGCCAAGCACCAGAAGTTCATCGCCAAGTACGAGCTTCCTTTCGATTTGCTGGCCGATACTGATCATGCCGTAGCAGAAGCCTATGGAGTTTGGGTCGAAAAGAGCATGTACGGACGCCAGTACATGGGAATCGCCCGAACGACCTTCGTCATTGACGAGAACGGAATCATGGCCGATATTATTCAAAAAGTCAATACCAAAGAGCACGGCCCTCAACTATTGGGTTCTTGAAGCATGCAGGCATTTGAAGGGAATATTGGTGTCATAGGAAATGGCAGTTGGGCAACAGCCATCGTCAAGATGCTGACCGAAACGTCGACTCAGCCCATTCGTTGGTTCATGAGAGACGAATCGGCCGTTGAACACATTCTTGAATTTCACCACAACCCCAAGTACCTCTCAGATGTGGAAATACATCCTGACCGGGTACAGCCCTCCAGCGATTTGGCGGCTGTCGTCGATGCCTGCCAAACACTGATTCTCGCCATCCCATCGGCGTTTTTGCACGATACCTTGAAGGTACTAAACTTACCGAAAGAGAAGTACTACGTCTCTGCCATCAAAGGCATCGAACCGCATTCCCGCTTGGTGCTCGCCGACTACCTACAACAAAAACACGGGGTTCCCGAATCCCACATTGGATTGATCAGCGGGCCCTGTCACGCCGAAGAAGTGGCCTTAGAGAAATTGAGTTACTTAACCGTTAGTAGCTTGAATTCAGAATTCTGTGCCTGGTTCTCCAATCAGCTGCGCTGCCGCTACATCAACGTCAAGGAATCGCAAGACCTCTTGGGAGCAGAATACGCCGCGGTTTTGAAAAACATCTATGCCATAGGGGCCGGCATTGCGCACGGCTTGGGCTATGGCGACAACTTTCAAGCCGTATTTGTCAGTGCCGCCATTCGGGAGATGAAAACCTTCCTGAACCAAGTACACCTGGAAGACAGAGACATCAAAGAGCCCGCCTACTTGGGCGATCTCTTGGTGACCGCTTATTCGGAATACAGCCGCAATAGACGATTTGGAAATTTGCTCGGCAAAGGATTGAACGTTCGGCAAGCCCAATCAGAAATGAGCATGGTCGCAGAAGGCTATTACGCCACCGAGCTCGTTCACCTCTTGGCCGAATCCATGCAATTCCACATGCCCTTGGTTGAGGCCGTATATGAAATCACCTACAAGGGCGCTTCACCCCGACGAATATTCAAAGTTCTGGCTGCTGAACACATTGCATAAAAACGCTACACAGCCAAACCATTTCCATTTTCAATTGTAAGGCTATCACATGAGTTTCAAGATATATACACGGGCTGGCGACGATGGCAGCACGAGTTTGCTAGGAGGAGGCCGAGTGCCCAAACACCACTTAAGAGTGGAGGGCTATGGCACCATTGACGAATTGAACAGCCATTTGGGTGTCATTCGTTCCTTCATACAAGGCAGCGAAGAGGAGAAACTCCTAGCCCAAGTTCAGAACAACCTGTTCACCCTGGGTAGCACCTTGGCTTGTGAGCCTGGTGCCAACACATTTTTGCCTCCCTTTCACGTGGAAGACATTGAGGCATTGGAGCACGAAATCGACCGATTGACCAGCCCTCTGCCTGAGTTGAAAAACTTTGTTTTGCCCGGCGGCTCTCAAGCGGGAGCCTTTGCTCATGTCGCTCGCACCGTTTGTCGACGCGCCGAGCGCTTGGTGGTGCATTTGTCTCAGGTTGATACGGTTGAACCCTTCGTCGTCCAATACTTGAACCGATTGAGCGACTACCTCTTCACCTTAGCCCGTCACTTGGACAACCAAAACGGAGCACAGGAAATCATTTGGAATCCCCGAGCCAAATAATCTTATCATAGATCAATACTCCCCCGTTTTGACCTCCCTTAATTTTGAAAACATTCTTATGAAAAAATCATTGTATTTATTTGCGGCCGCTGCCATCAGCTTGGCCTCCTGCGGATCAGACGCTCAGTCTGGCGAAGCCACCGACATTTCTAGCGATTCTGGAAATGCCTATTCTATTTCTGTTGACCAATCTGTTATAGGTTGGACCGGAACCAAAGTTGTGGGCATGGGTTCACACTCTGGAACTTTCGGAATTGCCGAAGGCAGTTTGACCGTTAACGAAGGTGCCTTGGTTGGTGGATCTATCACATTAGATTTGAACAACATTGTTTGCACCGACACGGCTTCTTGGATGACCGAAGAATTGAAAGGCAAATTGGTCGGCCACTTGAAAGACACCTCTTTCTTGTTCGTAGCCGAACACCCAACTGCTGTATTTGAAATTGCTTCAGTTGAAGCCTTGGAAGTAGCGGATGAAGCTGGAAACAGCCACACCTTGACCGGTAACTTGACCTTGCGCGGCGAAACCCGCAGCATCAGTTTTCCTGCCCACATCGAGGTTTCTGATTCTGGAATTCAAGCCTCTGGCGTAGCGACCATCAACCGTTTGGATTGGGGAATCAACTACGACAAAGAGAAAATGAGCTTGAGCGAAAAGCTCAAAGCCAGCGTACAAAACGGTATCGTTGGCGAGAATGTAGAGATTTCATTCTCATTGACCGCTGCTAAATAAGCAGTCCAAACCTATCTAAGTAAAAAAGCCCGGGCAAAGGCCCGGGCTTTTTTTGTTAGGCGTATCGATTGCCTACCCACACAAATCGTCGGTTGACGTAATTCGCATCGGCAAAAGTGGCATTTCCACTGGGGTTGCCGCCGGTGACGTGAAAATCAGAGAAAGCCGCATGTTGATTGACAAAGGCCGCTCCGGTAAAATTGAAACTTACAGGGGCAAAC
>JALRLA010000050.1 GCA_023254645.1 Bacteroidia bacterium | reverse complement strand
CGGGAATCTTTCGCACAGAGAGCGGCGCGAGGAAGGGTTTTTCAAAGCCGATATCGACCTGCCGTTGGCCCGCTGGTTTGGCCGTGCCCGTAGCAATTTTGCTGACCGTTTTGTTGGCCGATACCCCAAAACTAATCGGTAGGCCTGTTTCTTTTTGAATGCGCTCTTTCAGGTTCATGGCCACTTTCCAGCAGCCAAAGAATCGGTCCATGCCACTCAGGTCTATGTAGAATTCATCAATGCTGCTCTTTTCATACAAGGGGACACTGTCGGCGATGACTTCAGTCACCAGTTGGGAATGCTGGCTGTACAAGTGGGAGTCTCCGCGAATGATGATGGCATCAGGGCAGAGTAGCTTGGCTTGCTTCATCGGCATGGCGCTGTGTACCCCATAGGCCCGGGCTTCGTAGCTGCAGCTGGCTACCACTCCGCGATCGCTGTTGCCTCCAATGATTAGTGGTTTGCCGACGAATGCCCGGTTTCTCAAGCGCTCTACGCTGACAAAAAAGGAGTCGAGATCCATGTGGCTGATGATGCGTTCCGGCTTGTTCACGGTATTCTTGTTAATAAAATTGACAATTAATTGTCTGTAAAATAGACAAAACTATTGATGCGAAAAACAGGAGTTGGTAATTGGTAAGAATGTTTTGACCTTTACAACCGTGTTGTCTACTTTGCCCAAAAACAAACCGGTGGTGTTAGACTTTTCCCATTGCAAATTGGTAGACAATCCCTTTATGGAGTTTATTGAGCATACCCAATCAGATTGGGAAATGGAAGGGCGAGAACTCCGTGTTCAAGGATTGGATGCATTGGCACCCATGTCCAAGCACCCTTTGGCCACACGACGTAAAATCAACGCCTAAAGAACCATGAAACGATTCATCATTGCGGTAATTTTGGTTTGTACCTGGAACCAAATTCAGGCACAGGGCACTACCGTTAATCCCCTAAATACCTGGTATTTTCTCAATAGCCGAACCACCTTAAATGAAAAGTGGAGCTTGTCGGTAGAAGTGCACGAACGCACCCAAGGGTTAGGGGAGCAGCATAAAAACTTCTTGTTTCGGCCGTCTATTGATTGCCATTTGAATGCCAATACCGAAGCCTCCATTGGCTACTCCTTGGTTCAGGGCCCGTATTTGGCACCAACAGGAGATGCATTTAGCCAAGTGGAAAATAACCTGTGGGAGCAGTTGTTTTTCAAGTTCAATTCTGGTCAAGTTCACGTGTACAATCGACTGCGCTTGGAACATCGGTTTGTGGGCACATTCCTGCCT
>JALRLA010000057.1 GCA_023254645.1 Bacteroidia bacterium | reverse complement strand
ACCCTGTCCTGCCGCTGCTGAATTTGTCATCGACAGCATCAGCGCTAAAGGGCAAGTGTATTTGCGCAACACCAGCAGCAATGCCAATACCTACTTCTGGGATTTCGGTGACTCTAGCTATTCCTACCAATATAGCCCGTCTAAGACCTACGCCCAAAGTGGCACATATACCATTTGCCTGAAGGTTTACAACCAGCAGTCAAACTGTTACAATACCTTCTGCAAAACCATCACGGTTGTTATGAAACGCAGCCACGAGATTGAAGCTCAGACCTTGGTTCTTTACCCCAACCCGGCTCAAGAAAGCATTCGCTTGGAAGGCGCTGAAATGGGCACCTCGTACGAGATACACAATGCCATGGGGCAAAAGGTTTCTCAGGGCACTTGGACCGGTTCTGACATCCCTGTGAGAGACTTGGCCAACGGCTATTACAGCTTGCACCTCAAGCAAGCCGCACCCATTCCGTTTGTCGTTCAACACAATTAATCAAACAAATTCTACCAGAAGCCATGACCAAAGTCATGGCTTCTGGCGTTTTAGCCCCCTACCTTTGTATAAAATTTCACGCTCATGGAACGCAAAACCAACAACAGCATCTTGGTCCCTACCGACTTCTCGGAAGTCGCTGACCGCGCAGTAGAACATGCCGTACTCGTCGCCAAAGCCTATGGCAATGACATCACCTTGTTGTACGTCTTGGAAGAAGGGTTATTCAGCGGTTTGTTCGCCGGTTCTCAAAGTGCCATGATCGAAGACGCGATGAAAATCAAGTTGGACCAACAGGCCAAAGAACTTGCAGAGCGATGCAACATCACCATCAACACCCGAGTGGCCAAGGGCAGTGTATACAAAACCATTGCTCAGATTGCCAATGCTGAATCTTTTGACTCCATCATCATGGGTTCACATGGAGCCAGCGGTTTTGAACAAGTGATTGGATCAAATTCCAGCCGCACCATTCAATACGCAGAAGTTCCCGTCGTCGTTGTAAAAAACAGCAGCATGGGCAAAGACGGATACAAAAAGATTGTCATGCCCATTGACTTGACCTTGGAAAGCAAGCAAAAAGTCGACTGGGCCATACATTTGTCCAAGACCTTTGATTCTGAGATTCACGTGGTTTATACCGAATCAGATGACCCATACTTGAAGGTGAAAATTTCAGCCAACATCAAACAGGTTGAAAACCGCTTGAAAGAACACAACATCAAGTTCGAAATCTACAAATTCGAAGATTCCATCATGGACAATTTCGCCACCGAAGTTCTGAACTATGGCAACATTGTCAATGCTGACTTGATATTGGTCATGACCCATACCGAAAAGGGCATTTCTGAAATGATTATTGGTACCTTAACCCAACAGTTGGTAAACCGTTCGGTGAAAGTTCCGGTGATGTGCATTCACCCCCAAGAAATCGGATACTTGTTCGATTACTAAGCGACAACCTAATTTCCATAAAAAAGGCGCCCGATGGGCGCCTTTTTTGTTGCTTAAAAATCTAGAATGATACCGATGGTCGGCAAGACATTCCCCGAATTATTGGGCAGATATTCCGCTTCATAGCGAGTGGGATCTTGGGGATCGACCTTCAGAGACCCGTCTTCTGCTTGGGCCGCAATCAGTGTTTGGGGACCGACAAACTGATAATTGAAGAAGTTCTGAATGTCCATGTACAGGTTCAAGGAGTATTTGGCTTTGTACCAAACCTTGTCTACTCGCAAATCGAATTGATTGAAACTGCCCAAGCGAGCGCTGTTCAATTGGCCGTAGTTGGGAATGGCAAACGATTTCACATCCCAGTTGGCGATGAGCATGCTGCGAGAAACATCGTCAGGAGTGTAAGGTCTTCCGGTTACAAAACGCCATTTGGCACCCAGTTCCCAATTGCGCTTCAACTTCTTGCCTCCAACCAAACTCAAGGTATGACGGCTGTCCCAAGACGAGGCGACCCAATCGCTGTTTTTATCCGAAAAGGAAGACCAAGCCAAGGTGTAGCTCAATAATCCGTAGAGACCATTCTGGCTTCGGCGTTGAATCAACAATTCTGACCCGTATGCTCGGCCCGTACCAAACGAAGCAACCGGCTCGTTTCCGACTGTTGCAAAGTCAACTCCTAGATTGCCCAAGCTGATGCTGTCGCGCAAGGCGAAGGGGTAATCGCTGTAGTGTTTGTAGAAACCCTCCAAAGTGATTTTCGTCTCCCCGTCGGGGTTAAAACGGAAACCTGCTGAGGCTTGACGGTTTCGAATGTAATGGATGCGATTCTGGTTGACCAAGCCTTGACCCGGCTCGCGGTAACCCAACACCGTATAGCTCGGCAACTGGTGGTATTGACCCATATTGGCATTCAGAGACCACTTGCGAGACAAGGGATAAGAACCGGAAAGATTGAACCCAGTTTGCTTCCAAAGCTTGGACATGTCGGAATTGTAATCACTACCGTCCCAGCGCAGACCAAAGCCCAGCAAAGCACCTCCGTTGAAGGAACGAGTGGCTCGGGCGAAGGTTCCGTATTTCCAGATATCTAGGGCACTGTTCACGTTCACCTCCAACACGCTAACGGGTGTCACCACCTTGGCATAGGAGTTCACCCCGTACTGAGAAAATTCTGCTGAAGCGCCTGTCAATATTTTCCAAGCCCCGGCGTACGACTCGCGTTCGAAACGAAACTTGTTCTCCTCTTCTGTGCTGGTGTAGTCCAGAATTTTATTGACCGGATCAGAATCGTCGTTGTCCTTGTACTTCTGGGTCTTGTTGTTCAACATGCTCCGAGACAAAAAATAACGGGTTTTCACCCCTGATTCGCTGCGGTGGCTGTACGAAACCCCGAAGGTGTAGTTCCACTGTGCGTAATCGGGCAAGTATCCCAAAATGTATTGGTTGGATTTGTATTGCAAGGGATCGGTGACCTTGTCATTCACGCCTTCGTTCAAGCGGAAGTAATCCAAGGCACCTACGGTCACCACCTCAATGCGGTCTTGTGGAGTCAAGTTCCAAGTCAATTTGCCTTGGTAATCATTGAAATTGGGCAAAAAGGGCAATTGCAGGGCGCTGAATAGGAATTGCAGGTAGCTCTGGCGAGCCGAGAAAACGTAAGAAGCCTTCTTGCCCAAGGGGCCATCAGCAGTTAAACCAATGTCTGAGCTGCCGAGCGTAAAGCGGTATTTTCCTTTTTCCTTGTTGCCATCCACCTGCTGGAAATCAAACACAGAACTCAATCCATTGGCGTATTGAATGGGGAATGCGCCGGTGTAGAGGTTGACTTCCTTGATGAAGTTCACGTTCAATAATCCGACGGGGCCTCCGGTGCTGCCCTGGGTTTGGAAGTGGTTGATGATGGGAATTTCAAAACCATCCAAATAGAACTTATTCTCTGCGGGAGCGCCGCCTCG
>JALRLA010000250.1 GCA_023254645.1 Bacteroidia bacterium | reverse complement strand
CATCCAATTCAAGGTTATTTTCCAAGTATATTATATCGTAAACGGCCCTTTTTGTATCCTCAAACTCAGCCATAGCCAGATCGTTTGTTTCCTCGTGCTTGTATTTACGCCTAAAGTATTCATCGATAGCAAATAAAGCCGCCTTGCAATTCAAGGTATCGAATACGGTTTCTACCAAAAGGGCATCTACTCCGGCATCAAACAAGGCTTCGGCTTGTTCGCCGTAAACCTCAACCATTTGATCGAAAGTCACCGCTCGATAGCCCGGATTGTTGACATCGGGACTCAAGCTTAAAGTCTTGTTGGTAGGACCAATAGCACCCGCCACAAAGCGCGGGCGGGCATGAGCTCCCAAAGAGGCAATGGCATCACGGGCCACCTTTACGGCCGCTTGGTTAATGGCTCGAACTTGGTCTTCCATACCATAATCGGCCATGGAAATGCGGTTGGCATTAAAGGTATTGGTTTCGAGAATATCCGCACCGGCATCTAAGAATGCCTTGTGAATTCCTTGAATAACCGCCGGTTGGGTGATCACCAATAAATCGTTGTTGCCCCGTTGAGGCATAGCACAATCGGCAAATTCAGCTCCGCGAAACTCTTCTTCGCTCAATTTGTGGCGCTGAATCATGGTACCCATGGCGCCATCCAAAACCAAGATGCGCTCAGTTGCGGCTTTCTGCAGATTGCTCATTCCACAAAGATAGTCGCTCCCAAACCCAGCCTATCAGCAAATTGGCGTAATCCCCACTTTTTATCTGATTGCCAGCATTCAGCCAGCGCTCTGGAGTCAGGTCCAGTTTTGAATCTACAAATCCTTTCTCGGCCTCTGCAAAGAAGCGCAAAGGCGAAACCTTGCTTTCCTTCTGGTAGCGAATGCGGGCCATGGGCTCATTCAAAAACACCGCAAAATTCTGAGCGGTTTCAGCACTGTTGTACCAAAGAAAATCAGGCTCGTCCTCGTACAGATTTTGAACGGCCTCTGTCTGCAAGAAATCAGAAGGCTCGCCGCTGAATACTTCGGCCAAGCCCCGCTCAACATCAGCGGCAGAAGCCGCTGTATCGCTGGGCACAAACAGCACCATAGCCTTGAATTGGTAAGCGACAAAGACCTGACGCTGCATCAAGCGAGCATAGGTATAATTGGGCTTTTGAATCATAGCGCCCAGTCGATTTTTGGCCACCTGGGTCTCCAAAAAAGCCTTGAACTTCGTTTCCGAACTCAAGGAAAGGGCAAAAAACCAACCCGATGGCGTGCCAAATACCACAGCATCTGACATCAGCCCTACCCCCAACTTCCCAGGATCCTCCAGCTCTTCAAAGGCCACCGAGGCACTCAATTCAGCTGAAAGGCTATCCAGCAAAGCCGGCGGGCGCTTCATGCCTGGCAAAGCCTCCAAATGCTGCCGAGCCTGACGGGTCTGCAAATGAGCGAACCACTGGGTATTCTCGGGCATGATCATCAACAGACGACTGCGTGCATTGAAGTTGTACCAAAGATACACGCCAACTATTCCAGCGGTCACGACCGAAATCAAGATCAAGCGTGTGGCAATTTTTCGAAAGTTGTCGCTGGGTTTGTTCATGCTGCAAAAAAACAAAAGGGCCGTCAAATGACGGCCCTTTCCAATAGATTAAATGTGCAGTTTAGTCGTGCTTTTTCTTGCAGCAAGGCTTCACTTCAGAAGAACCTTGGCAAGCAGGGGCCGTAGGAGCAGCTGTTTCTACTGCATCGTCAGTAGCGGGAGATGATTCAGCAGAAGCATCGGCATGAGCATGACCCTGGCAAGAACCAGCGGCAGCATCGCCAGACTGGCAGCAGGACTTCTTAGGAGCAGCAGCCGTTCCCTCTGCAGATGCATCGGCGTGACCTTGACAGCCTCCAGCAGGAGCCGCAGCCTCAGCTTGAGCCTGACCCTGGCAAGAACCAGCGGAAGCAGCGCCAGACTGGCAGCAAGACTTCTTAGGAGCCGCAGCCGTTCCTTCAGTAGACGCTTGAGCTTGACCCTGGCAACCTCCAGCAGGAGCCGCAGCCTCCGCGTGAGCATGACCGTGGCAAGAACCAGCGGCAGCAGCACCAGACTGGCAGCAAGACGTCTGAGG
>JALRLA010000220.1 GCA_023254645.1 Bacteroidia bacterium | reverse complement strand
CCAGTCGCGCTTGGCATTGAGGTTACCCAAGTACAATTTGTCTTGCAAGCCCAGGGCAATTTTGGCCACCGCCCGTGTGATTTTGCGGGTTACAAAGGTCTCGCCGCGCAAGGGGCTTTCGTGGTTGAAGAGAATGCCGTTGCAGGCGTACATGCCGTAGGCCTCGCGGTAGTTTACCGTGATCCAGTAGCCGTACAACTTGGCCACCGCATAGGGAGAGCGGGGGTAAAAAGGCGTGGTCTCGCTTTGGGGAACCGCCTGCACCAAGCCGTACAACTCAGAGGTCGAGGCCTGGTAAATGCGGGTCTTTTTTTCCAGACCCAAAATGCGAATCGCTTCTAGCAAACGCAAGGTGCCAATGCCGTCGGCGTTGGCCGTGTACTCGGGCGTATCAAAACTCACGTGTACATGGCTCATGGCCCCCAGGTTGTAAATCTCATCGGGCTGCACGTCTTGCACGATGCGAATCAAATTGGTTGAATCGCTCAAATCGCCGTAGTGCAATTTGAATTTGCGGCCATCTACGTGCGGGTCTTCGTACAAATGATCGATGCGATCGGTGTTGAAGAGCGAGCTGCGGCGTTTGATGCCGTGAACTTCGTAGCCCTTTTTCAAAAGAAATTCGGCTAAATACGCGCCGTCTTGGCCTGTGATTCCGGTGATGAGTGCAACCTTCATTATTTTGCACAAAGTTAGCCAATTTTCCATGCTCCTTGTTTTCGCTCACCAAGACCACCCACGCCTGCGCTATGTTCTATCGGAAGTGTTTGGCAGACGATTGGGTTTGAGGGTTTCGATTGAGACCAATTTGGCGGCGTTTGAAGCATCTTCAGAGCCAATGAAGTTGGCTTATTCAGTTGAACCTGTTTTGGGTTCTGTGTGGATTTGTCCTTGTGGTTTGTTGTCTAAAGGAGCCACATTGGTGCCTAAAGTTCAGGTTACCAATGGACTTACTGTTTTGTTTCCCGGTCCGGGTGATTTGGGTTATGATTTACTTGCTATGGCTTTTTGGAGTCTTTCGCGAATGGAAGAGTACGGTGTGGTTTCTCGGGATTCGTTCGGCCGCTTTGCGGCCGCCAGCTCTCTTTTTTACCGCAACGGCTCCCTGGAAGAACCGGTTTTGGATGCCGGCCTAGCCCTGCTCTACGAGGCCTTGGGGCTCACCGTACCTTCGGCCTTCTCCATCCAACCCAGCATCGACATAGACATCGCCTATCAGTTCAAAGGAAGGGGTGTGGGCCGCGCCGCAGGCGCGGCCATTAAACAACTGCAGTATACCCAAAGGCGAATAAAAGCCCTGTTGGGTGGTCCCGATGCTCACGACCCCCAAACTACCGTCCTGCCCACCCTAAAAGAGCACCCTAAAACCCGGGTCTTTTTACTGGCCAACAAACGAGTAAACACCTTTAACAAGCAAGTGCGCCGCCAGTTCAAACCCTTCCAAGAAGCGGTTAAAGACCTAGCTCAAACCGGGCTTTTGGGCCTTCACCCCTCGGTTCAAAAACGAGGGGCTGAAATCCGATGGGCTGAAGAAAAAGCCTGGATCGAGCAGACGGGCGAGAGCGAGTTGACCCACAGCCGCCAGCATTACATTCACTTCTCGTTTCCGAACACCTATCGCCAGCTTATAGAGCTGGGAATCAAGCACGATTACAGCATGGGCTACCCCGAAACACCCGGATTTCGGGCTGGTACGGCCTATCCCTTTGCCTGGTACGATTTGGAAAAAGAGGAGGCGACCGAGCTCATCCTACATCCCTTCTGCTTGATGGATGTCACCTGCAAAGGCTACCAAAAACTCTCGGTAGAAGGCAGCATCGAGTTGGGGCAGCTGCTCAAATCGCGGGTTCGAGCCACGGGCGGTGAATTTGGTTTTATCTTCCACAACGAATCCCTGAGTGACTCCGGCCCCTGGAAAGGCTGGCGCCGCGTTTTCGAATCTTGGGCCCATGACGGCTAATCGCTTCATATATCGCTCCCGTAAGCAGCTCGAATTAGAGCGCTACAACGCCTGTCTGGAAGGGGCTGCCAAAGCCGGTGGTTTTGCTACCATTTATGCCCACTCTAACTATTTAGACGCTCTTTGTGCTGGGAATTGGGGAGCCTTGGTGGCGGGTGATTACGATCAGGTATTTCCTTTGCCGTTGAAGCGTTTTCTGGGCCTTCCTTATGCCGTTCAGCCTCCCTTTTGCCAACAACTGGGTTTGATGGGCGGGTCTGGACCATTGAGCGAAAAAGACGCCATAAACGCCATTCCCTCTTTCTTGATTCGGGTTCGATTGTGGGCAAACTCCGAGCATGCTCAGGCAGAAGAAGGCAGCCGCTTGAACTTTGTCATTCCTGTCGAAGAGAACCGCCTAGAAAACCTCGACAAAGACGCCCGAAAGAACATCCAAAAGGCGCGCGACAAAGGTTGCGTCATTCGACCCATGGTCAACCTCAACATGGGCATTGAAACCTACCGAAAGGCTTGGGGCGAGTTGAACGAAAACCTCAGAGACGACGATTACGACCGCTTTTTACAGGCCTGCAAGAACTTGCAAGCCATCGATCGTTTGCACGCCATCAAAGCCATGAGCGCCGAGGGAGAATTGCTGGCAACGGCCATTTTCCTTAAGGGCTATGGGCGGCTTCACTACGTGTGCGCCGCCCCCACCGACGCTGGCCGCCCCATGGGAATCATGCACTTAGTCATCGCTGATACCCTGGAGCAATTCCCCGGTTGGGAACTCGATCTAGAGGGGTCCAGCATCGATTCGGTAGCCAGTTTTTACAAAAAATTCAAGCCCGAGAACCGCCCCTTTCATTTTATCAAGAGAGGCCTCTAGCCTTTTTGGCTAACCTATATTTGAAGCATGAACGCTTGGATCCAAGCCGCCCGTTTGAGAACCCTTCCCTTGGCCCTTTCGGGCATCGGTTTGGGCTCGGCGTATGCTTATCTGTTGGGTCTTTTCCAACTGGAAATCATGGCTTGGGCCTTGCTTACGGCTACACTTTTGCAGGTGTTGTCCAACTTCGCCAACGATTACGGAGACTTCAGCAAAGGCACCGACCAGGGCCGAAACGACCGCAGTTT
>JALRLA010000219.1 GCA_023254645.1 Bacteroidia bacterium | reverse complement strand
AGGTGGGTATATGCAGTCGTTCGACCTTCATGATGGCAAAGGTAGCTTGCTATTTCTGCGCCTTGTGATAAAAGGCCCAAGCCACTGGCACGAACACCAAATTGGGCAACCACACGGCCAAATGAGGCGGCAAAATCCCTGTCTGGCCGTAGCTGATGAAGAATTTGCTGAAGAACAGGAAAAACAAAATGACAAATATGCCGACTCCCATTGAAAAGCCCAGCCCATTTCGGGATTTGCGGCCTGCCACACAAACGGCTATGAAGATCAAAATAAAGGTACTGAACGGAGCTGCGTATCGACGCATGAGTTCGGTTTTCAAATGCAACACATTGGGACCCCCGCGCTGCATTTCATTTTGCAGGTAGCGCCTCAGCTCGTTGTTGTTCAAGCTCTGGGCGTCTTCAATGTAGAAAAAGAAATGATTGGGATTGAAACCAATCAAGGTATCCAGTCGCTGCTTGTATTGCACTTTTTGGCTGCCTCCCGGCAAGAATTCCCGTTGGGTCACCATTTCCAAGCGCCATTTCTGAACGTCTTTGTCCCAGCGAATGAAGCGCCCAAACAAGGAGCTTTGCAATTCCTTGCCCTTGTATTTCTCAAGCGTAACCCCGACCCCAGACGAATCGTTGTTGTTGAAATACTCCATGTACAGAATCGTCTCGGGTGCTATTTGCCGAAAAATGGTGCCTCGGGCTTGGGCCCAATAATCGCGCAGGTACATGTTCTCAAAGCGCACCCGCTTTTTGTCGGTAATGGGAATGACCCAGGAGTTCAACCAATAAGAGCCCAAGGCCAAAATGGCGCCTACGGCCATGAAGGGCAGCAGAATGCGGCGCAAAGACATACCCCCAGCCAACATGCTGATGATCTCGGTGCGCGAGGCCAAGCGAGAGGTCAAATACAGGCTGGAAATGAAAATGAAAATCGGACTGAACGTGTTCAGCAAGGCGGGAATGAAATTCACATAATAAACCCCGATGATGTCTTTGATAGGGGCTTGTCGGCTCAAAAAGTCGTCGAGTTTTTCGGCAATATCAAAAACGATGATGATGACCACAAACAGCGCAATGGTCACCGCAAATGTCTTCAGAAATTTGGAGGCAATGTACCGATCGAGCAGCTTGATTTTCATCGATTAGAGGCGTCTATTCAGTGAGGGCAACACACTGGCTTTCCACAAATGGAATTGGCCTTCCAAAATGTGTTTGCGGGCTTGTTGAACCAACCACAAATAAAAACGCAAATTCTGCAACGATGCCAACATGGGGCCCAACATCTCGCCAGAAGCAAACAAATGCCTCAGGTAGGCCTTGCTGTAATTGGGGCTAAGCTCCGAATCCAGGGGGCTAAAATCGCGTTCCCATTTCTTGTTGCGCAAATTGATGGTCCCCTCTCGGGTGAAAACCATGCCGTTGCGGCCGTTGCGGGTGGGCATGACACAGTCGAACATGTCGATGCCGCGCTCGATTGACTCCAAAATGTTCTCTGGAGTGCCTACCCCCATGAGGTAGCGCGCTTTTTCAGTCGGCAATATGGAGCAGACCTCTTCGGTCATGGCGTACATGTCGGCGTGTGGTTCGCCTACGCTTAAACCCCCGATGGCGTATCCGCAGGCGTCGTATTGACACACCTCTTCGGCACTCATGCGCCTCAAATCGGGATACACCGAGCCCTGCACGATGGGAAACAAGGCCTGGCTATGCCCATATTTGGGCTCAGTGCTGTGAAAATGCTCCCAGCTGCGCTTCAACCAGCGGTGGGTCAAATGCATGCTCTTTTTGGCGTAATCGTACTCACAGGGGTACGGGGTACACTCGTCAAAGGCCATGACGATATCGGCCCCGATGCTGCGCTGAATGTCCATCACCCGCTCGGGAGAGAACAAATGCTTGGAACCGTCAATGTGGGAGCGAAACATGGCTCCTTCTTCGGTCATTTTGCGCTGGTCGGCCAAGCTGTACACTTGATAGCCGCCGCTGTCGGTCAATAGGGGTCGATTCCACCCTGAGAAACCGTGCAAACCGCCGGCAGCTTCAATGGTTTCCATACCGGGACGCAGGTACAGGTGGTAGGTATTGCCCAAAATGATTTGGGCCTGAATGTCATTTTCGAGTTGCTCGCGGTGAATGCCCTTGACGGTTCCAACCGTGCCTACCGGCATGAAAATCGGGGTTTCGATGTCGCCGTGATCGGTCTGCAACACCCCGGCACGCGCTTGGGTAAAGGGGTCTTTATGCTGAAGGACAAATTTCGGCATGATCAATTTTGGGCCATCAGGGACAGCGAAATCAACCGCGGATAAATAGCGCTCAACGAACCGGAATAATAGCTCTCGGGTACCCGTACCAGCGCATTGTTCAACCCCGTTGAAGCCTTCAATTCAATGCTGAGATCGACATAGTCCAATCGAAACTCTAGCCCTGCTCCCACTTCGTAATAAAAGGTGTTCGCTTTGAGGGCAATCAGAGGTTTGGAGGCCCCAATAACCACCGTTTCGTTGCTCTGGAAATCATGAGACCAGCGAGCCCCACCCAAGACATACATGCGGGTATTGCCCGGCATGTCGCTGCGGTATTTCACCGTAAGCGGGATGTCAAAGGAGATGGTTTCAATTTTTACCCTCGGGCCCGGCAAGTGCTGCCAGGTATACTGAATGTCGCGCTGATGCAGCTGCAACATGGTCATCATTTTCACCTCCCAAAATTTGCCAATGCGGTAGGCCACTGAACCACCAAAACCGCCACCGGCCTGGGCCAGGGGCACGATGCTTTGAATGGAATCGGTTCGCTGCCAATACTCGGGTGCCAGTTCCATTTTCATGCGGGCCGAGGTCCCCGAAAAGGCAATGCCCCAAAAGAAGTGCTTTTGCATTTCCCGATTGGGGTTTCGAGGGGTGCGCAAACTCGAGGTATAAGGGGCGTACAAATGCGCATACGAAGCCAATAGGCTGCTATCTTGCTGGCTCGCCTGAAGAGGCGAAAGCAAACCCAATAGGGCCATCAGCGCTATGGTGATTCGTTGGTTCAA
>JALRLA010000212.1 GCA_023254645.1 Bacteroidia bacterium | reverse complement strand
CAATGCTTTTCACATTTTGATCAATAACTTCAATAGACGATTGCCTGTTGTGGTCAAAAAGAACTGGTTTCAGCTTCGCTTGAAAGCCCTGTTCATGACCGTATTGATTTCTTCCATGGTCATTGTTGTCTTGGTATTGATCACATGGGGCTACCAATTGCATCGTTACATGGTCACCGAACAGTGGAGAATTGGATTCATTTACGAGTTTATCTTGGTCATTTTTGAATACCTGCTGATCGCCTTTTTGATCTTTTTGGCCATTTCAAGTGTCTACTACTTTGGGCCGCATCATCAATGGCGTTGGAAGTTCTTCTCAGCCGGCAGCATACTGGCCTCTTCCCTTTCCATCTTGTCCAGTTTGGTCTTCAGTTTTTACGTCAACAACTTTGACAGTTACAACAAGATTTACGGATCGATCGGAGCCATCATTGCCTTGTTGATTTTGATTTACATCAACGTATTGGCCGTCATTGTGGGATTTGAACTGAATGCCAGCATCGAAAAAGCTGGGCTCTTCTCTCAGTCGCAAGAGGACTAGTGTCCTACGAAGATTTTCTCAATGGCCTGTTCTTGCAGGTGAAGGTTGCAATTCTGCATGATTTGTTCTCGTTGGTAGAACAACTCGTTTTTCAAAACAGGATTGGAAACATGGATGTACAAGGTCTTGCCCTTGAGTTCCAGTTTGTCGGTGTGTTTGGCAATCAAAGGCCCCACTATTTCTGACCACTGCTGGATCAGTTTGGCCTCCGTGAGCTTGCTATTGAGCTTGTAGCGCTCAAACATACGGTCCAAGACCTGGGATATGTTCTTCTCTTCGTTAGACATGGCGGAGTTGGCTATTTCTGTATCCGTAGGCAAAGTAAACGACCAAACCGATGCCAAACCAAAGGAAAAACCATTGCCAATTGGAAGCTTCCATGCCCGTCAATAGATAGGCGCAAAAAGCGAGCCCCAACAAGGGTATCAACGAGGCGTTTTTCCACATAGCGATGACGGCTAACAGGGGCAAAAAGACAAACCAATACAACTGATGCGACAGCCAACTGGTATGTGGATTGTGTAAATGAGGCGCGCATCCCGTGTGCTTGAGAATTTGAGGAGAATCATAGGCAAATCTCAAGTGGTCAAAGAATTCTGGCCATTGGTTCTGCAGGCCCCAAACGGTTAATGCTGCCAACAAGGGAAAGATCCAGCGGGAAGGCCAATGGGGCAAATGAAACTTGCCCGCCGTCACCTCGCGTTTGGGCAACAGCAATACCCCGCCACAGACCAAAACAAACGCAAACAAGGTACCGATGCTCGTAAAGTCCAAGACGAAGGAGTCATTGACAAAAAAGATGGGCACACCTACCAGCAAACCGGTCATGATCGTGGAAAAGGAAGGGGTTTTGAATTTGGGATGAACCTTAGAGAAAGCCTTCGGGAGCAGACCGTCTCGACTCATGGACAACCATATTCTGGGCTGCCCCATTTGAAAGACCAACAAAACGCTGGTCATGGCCACTACGGCTGAAATCGAAACCAAAAACTCCATCCAGCGTATGCCTTTTGACGAAAAAGCCAGTGCCAAGGGGTCAGCCACCCCCAATTGGGTGTAGGGCACCATTCCGGTCAAAACCAACGAAATCAAGATGTACAATACCGTGCAAATGGCCAACGCCCAGAACATGCCCAATGGCAGGTTTCGCTGCGGATGTTCAGTCTCTTCTGCCAAGGTAGAAATGGCATCAAAGCCGATGTAAGTAAAGAAAACGGCTGATATACCGGCTAAGACTCCACCAAAGCCTGTAGGCATAAAGGGTTTGAAATTTTCAGCATCGACATAGAAGGCCCCTACGACAATGACCAGCAAAACAACCGCCAATTTGATGATGACCATGGCATTGCTGCTGTTTCTTGATTCCTTGATTCCCCTATATACCAGGGCTGTGATGATCAAATTGATCGCAAAGGCAGGAATGTCGGCTATGAATCGAATTCCTCCAACAATAGGCGCTTGATGCCAAGCTTCCCAGGCAGTGACCTGGTCTTGGTTCAT
>JALRLA010000184.1 GCA_023254645.1 Bacteroidia bacterium | reverse complement strand
GAAAAACAATAGATCATCGCGCGTGGAGGCCATCATGGGAGCCCAATCATTGGAGATGCGCGTATTGGCTTCTTTGAAATACGAAACTTCGAAGCGACTGGAATCTTCGGTCCATTGAAGGGCCCATTCGCAACCCACCATGCGGTTGAATGCCATGCTGTCGCCGGGAATTTCTTCCAAATAGGTGTTGTAGGCATCAATAGCTTCGCGGTACTGTTCCAGGTTTTTCAACATGTCAGCACGCGCAATCAAGGCTTTGGTGTTTTTTGGGTCTGTCTTCAAGACCTTGTCGTATAAGCGCTTGGATTTTTCGTAGTCGCTGTTCAAGCGATAAGCTTCGGCCGCCAGATAAATGGCTTCTTGCTTCAATCGCTTGTCTTCAGCGTCCTTGCTGTACTCTTCCAACAAAAAGGCTGCTTGACCGTAATAACCTTGGTCAAACAGTTTTTTCCCTTCTTCAAATGAGGGGCCTTTGCAGGCTTGGAGCCCCAAAGCTGCTACAAGTGCAGCCAAGATTAGCGTGCGAATTGTTCGAATCGAACGGAACCACACGTAGGTAGAAGCGAGAGTCTTTTTCACAGATATCCTAAATAAACTGCTAATTAATGAATTTACGCCCATAAATCAAAGAGTTCAAAGGCCCAACTTGCCTTTCAATTGGGCGATTTCGGCTGAGCTCAAGGGGTTCATTCCTTTTGGCAACAAGGGGTTTTCGGTGGCCGCTAACGCCAAAGCCTTCTCAAAGGTTTGACGATGCGTCGTTTCCTGCATGTAGGAACGGCAAACCGATAGCACCGGATTGGACAAGCGCGAATTGAAATTCAGGATGGCATCGAATAAAATGCGGGCATAATATTCGTCCAAGTGGTTCATTCGGCGAAGCGCATTCACAGCCTGTACCCGTGTCCGGAATTCGTACTGAGGTCCAGCCATGGCCACCAATTGGCCTGCACAATTGACGTCAGGGTAAATCTCAGACCCCAATTCAAAATAGGCGATGCGTAAGTTGTTGATGTAGCCATCGAGCGATTTGATCTGATCCAACATGGTGTTTTTGTCGCTGGAGAATAGTGCATGGTTCCACATGCGGCGCAAGGCCGCTTCTATATTTTCATAGCTAGAATCGCTCAAACTATTCAGGAAGTACGAACGAGTTTCGTCGTTGATTAGGCACTGGTTGATTGCCACTCTTCTAACCGAGTGGTCAGATGATCCAAAAGCACGGCTAGCAAAAGCCAAAGCTTCGGCTTCTTCGGCCATTAATTGGCGGGTGACTTCAGCCAAAAAGTCGCTCTGGGTCTCCTTCTGGAACGCTGCCATTAGAGCCTCTTTCTTCACGGAAATGGGCCATGAGCGCATGGCGACCAATGCGTCGTAGCGATCAAGCGTGAACTTGGCATTGGCCAGTTGAGCCAACCATGCTTGAGCCGATTTTTCAAACTCCACGTGCTTGAGCACGAATGATCCTTCATCAAACAATCCGAGTACAGCTTGACTGCCTTCTGGGAGATTGATTCTCACTTGCTGATACAACTGGTCAATGGTTACGGTTTGACGAAGAATACGACCATCGCTCAAATGAATGGCAAAATCAATGGGCATGCGAAACTCGCGTACTACCGCATCTCTGACGTGAATTTGCTCAATGTCAAATACGCCTTGGTTGCCGATTTGAGAGAAGTGAACGCGGTATTTGGGTTCTCCGCCGCGGTGAATCCACTGATCGAAAAACCAATCCATGTTCATGCCGGTAGCGTCGATGATGGCTTTTTGCAGGTCCCAAGTTTCGACCGTACCGTATCCGTGGCGATTCAAATACAATTGAATGGCGTGGCGGTAGTTGTCGCGGCCCATAACGTGTTGCAGCATGTACAAGACGGAGGCTCCTTTGGGATAGTGTCGAGAACTGCCTGAGGCGCTGTGTCGAACGGGCAGAGAATTCTCTCTACCGGCGGCCAAGGCACCGTTCATTTGGCCTCTGAAATACCATGCTTGGGCGTCATTGCCAAAGGCATGACCCTGGTAAAGGCCGGGGTAGAAGGTGGCAAACGACTCTTGCAGCCACTGCTCGGCATCGTGTCGTCCGGTAATCAAATCACCGAACCACTGGTGGGTGGCTTCGTGGCAGTTAACACCGATGTAATTGTGATCCAGGAAGGAACGGGAATCAACCCAGAAGAAATCTCCAAAGGTGGTGGCGCTGGTGTTTTCCATGGCTCCATACAGGAAGTCCTGAATCATGATGTTGGCGTAGTTGCCCCAGGCATAAGCAACCCCTATTTCGTCTTCCAAAAACTCGATGATGTCTTCGGTATTCTTGCTAGTGGGCTCGACGCGCTCGGGGTGTTCAGGATAATACCAGAATTGAATGGGGGTTCCCCGAGAAGTTTTGGAATCTTTGATGTCGTATTCGCCAATTCCCAGCATCAACAAATACCCAGCATGGGGTTTGGGCATGCGGTATTCCCATGTGCGGGTGTTGGTTTTCTTATCCAATTTGTTGCCGATCAACTGGCCGTTTGACAACACCTTGTATCGGTCGTCGATGCCGTACACGGAAACAGCGGTGATGAATTTATCGCCGCGATCATCGATCATGGGTATCCAGTGGCGGTTGTCTATGCCTTGTCCCTGGGTCCAAATCTGTTTACGGGTCATTCGCCTCGGGTCATCGCTATTGTCGTGGTTCCAACCGATGAAATAAATGCCGCGTTTGGGATGTGCCTGATAATCGATGCTGATCTCATGGGTTTGGCCATACACTCCCTCTAAGTGAGTTTCGCATACCAAGCCAGTGGGAATACTGTGAAAGGCAATGGCTTTGCCGTCGAGATAGACCTTGTTGATGCTGATGCCAGGGGCATCAAAAAACACCGTATCCAATTGGTTTTGCAAGGCTTTGAAGCGATGCAGAACAACGCCATTGACTTCACCCAAATCAGGTTTGAATCGAACGTCTAAGCCCATGTACTCGACGTCGATGTTGCGGTTGCGCTCGTGAGCACCGGCATCGACATGGTAACAAGTGGTTTCAGGAAATTGGGCAAATCCCAATTGGGCAACACAAACAAGGGCAAAGGCAGTAGCTCGGCCGAACACAGAAATTATTCTACTCATGGTTGAAATGGCCCTTACAGTGAAAGGGCATCTGACGAAGATACTTAGGCAGAATAGGGCTTGACAAATTTTTTAAAATTTTTCCAATTTGCTATTGCTTAGATGTTCCTCATCTGTGTATTTTTGCCATCCCTTTCGAGGGAAACGGTTCGGTAGTTCAGCTGGTTAGAATACATGCCTGTCACGCATGGGGTCGC
>JALRLA010000171.1 GCA_023254645.1 Bacteroidia bacterium | reverse complement strand
GCAAGACGAGCAGAGAAGGGGTGAGCAATCGCAAGGCCAATCCGGGCAAAGTGGAAGCCAAGGCCAGCAGCGTCAGCTCAGACAAGAACTAGGACAAATGGCGCTCATGCAGGAACAATTGAGGCGTGAAATTCAAAAGCTCAAGCAGGCGGCAGCCGAGGCGGGCGATCCCGGTGCAGCGCATTTGCTGCACGAGGCCGAGCAATTGATGGAACAGCAGGAGCGGGATTTGATCAACGGCCAACTAGGGCCGCAGTTGCAATTCCGTCAACAGGAGATCTTGACGCGTCTATTGGAGCACGAAAAAGGAGAGCGAAAGCAACAGCAAGACGAGCAGAGAAGGGGTGAGCAATCGCAAGGCCAGGCTTCAGAGATACCCGAAGAATGGGCCTTGCCCATCCGAAAAAAATTGGAAGAAGCCGAGGCATTGCATCGCGCAGCGGTGCCCTTGAGTTGGCCCTATCAACAAGCCGCCGATCAATACCTCAATCGATTGCCCTAATGCCAGAATTGTACTTTGATCGAGATTGCAGTTTTTGCAGCCGCTGCGTGGCTTTTATTCAGCGCGGAAAGCGAGCTAAAAATGTTCGCTTCTTGCCCATCCAGGAGCATCAAGATCTTGTGCAAAGCGGGGTAGATAGCCTCATCTGGGTGGATGAGGGTCGAACAGAAATTTATTCGACAGCGGTGATTCGCGCCATGGTTAGCTGCCGAGGTCCCTTTTGGAAGTCGCTGTTTCTATTCCCCAAACCGATTCGCGATGCCATCTACAAATGGGTGGCTAGAAACCGATACAGGCTCTTCGGTTCAAAGGCCTGCGAACTGCCCAATTGATGTACCTTTGCGGCATGAGTCGCAAAACCATCACCGCAGCCCTGCCTTATGCCAACGGTCCGGTACACATTGGCCATTTGGCTGGCGTTTACGTACCCGCTGATATATATGCCCGTATGCTGCGCATGATGGGGGAGGAGCTCTTGTTTATATGCGGAAGCGATGAGCACGGAGTGCCCATTACCTTAAGAGCTCGCAAGGAAGGAATCACTCCTCAAGATGTGGTCGATCGATATCACAAAATCATCGGTGACTCCTTCCAAGATTTGGGTATATCGTTTGATACCTACAGCCGCACTACATCGGCGGCTCACAAACAAACCGCTCAGGAATTTTTTTCCAATTTGCTCGAAAAAGGAGCCTTTGATGTTCAGGTGTCTGAGCAATATTTTGACCCTGAAACCCAGCAGTTTCTGGCCGACCGCTACATTGTGGGCTCTTGTCCCAAATGTTCGGCCGAAGGGGCTTATGGCGATCAGTGCGAGAAATGCGGATCTACCTTGAGTCCCGATGAATTGGTCAATCCCAAAAGTGCCTTGAGCGGAGCTGAACCCATCAAAAAGGAGACCCGAAATTGGTACTTGCCCCTGGATCGCTTGCAAAGCGAATTCTTAAATGAGTACATAGGCAGCCGTCAGAATTGGAAGTCCAATGTACTGGGTCAGTGCAAGAGCTGGTTGAACGACGGTTTGAAACCCCGCGCTATGACCCGAGATTTGGAATGGGGCATTCCTGTTCCGGTAGAGGGCGCG
>JALRLA010000125.1 GCA_023254645.1 Bacteroidia bacterium | reverse complement strand
CAATGGGCTGTAGAGACCTCCATTTATTTGTCTCAAACAGGCCAAGGTTTGGGCCGAAAACTTTACGAGCCTCTACTCGCCCAACTCTCCGACCGCCGATTCGTTTGGGCTTATGCGGTGATCACTTTGCCCAATCCGGCTAGCGAAGGCTTTCACCAAGCCCTGGGTTATGAGCCTTTTGCCCTCTACCCAGATGCGGGACAAAAACAGGGTCAATGGTGTGACGTAGCTTGGATGCGCAAACGCTTGAACGACTCCACTCCGGGCATGCCGGAGCCCCGCTTTCTTCCTGCCTGCGATTAATCCCAGTCATTGCGTAAGTTTGCCTCATGGGTGAATATTTCGCGCACGAAACCGCTGTCATCGACGAGGGATGCCTCATCGGTCAAGGCACCAAGATTTGGCATTTCTCTCACGTGATGCCCGGAGCTGAGATCGGAGAAAACTGCAACATTGGCCAGAACGTGGTCATTTCTCCTGGCGTAAAGCTAGGCCGTCAGTGCAAGGTGCAAAACAACGTGTCGATCTATGAAGGGGTTACCTGCGATGAGGATGTCTTCTTGGGCCCCTCTATGGTTTTTACCAATGTGACCAATCCCCGTTCGGCCGTCAATCGACGCGGGGAGTATTCGCGCACCCACGTGGGTCGTGGAGCTTCGATTGGAGCCAATGCCACCATCGTTTGCGGCCATGACATCGGCGAATTTGCCTTCATCGGAGCTGGCGCAGTAGTGACCAAAACCGTTCCCGCCTACGCCTTGGTGTTGGGCAATCCCGCCCGCCAAATGGGCTGGATGAGCGAGTACGGCGAGAAGCTTGAATTCGACGCTGAAGGCTTGGCCACTTGCCCCGGAAGTGGGGAGAAGTACCGATTGGAAGAGGGGAAGGTGAGGAAAATCTAGGGGCTGCCTAGAACCCGTTGTAACCCGATCCGAAATTCTGGCCAAACACATAGCGCAATCCAATCTCGGCTGACCCGAATGCCGGGTTGTTGATTTTAACCAATTTTGAATTATACGCGTAGCCACCTTGTAGCTTTACAAAAAGCGGCGAGGCAACAAATACCGTTACTTCTCCGGTTCCAACATGGGAAAACCCTTTGTTTTCACTGTATGTATATCGGCGCAATCCACCCTGAACATTGACGTAATCAGATTTCAGGAAGCACAAAGTTGCCGACAAGTAGAAATCATTTTCTCCCAAGATGCCAAACCCCAATTTTCCTTTGTCATAAATGTCTACTCCCAATTCAAAGGAGCGGCGCTGATTGCGATCCAAGTAATCCCAAAAGGTCAAGCCTCCAGACAAATTCACAGCTACTGCCTCTTCCAGGCCATAACTGCTCGATGAACCAGACCAGAATTGTGCGTGAGCTTTTTGATTGCCCATAGCAAACAAAATCCCTAAGCAGCATACTATTCGTAGACATCTAGTTTTCATCGAAGGAGAGTAACATTGTTTTTGACCTCAAAAGTCTGACCTGTTATATCGGTGTAGGTTACATATACTGCATAAACACCAATCGGATAGGGTTTTCCTCTGGGGTGTATGCCGTCCCATTGCCCATTGATTTCATCAAAGACCTTGTTACCCCAACGGTCGTAAATGCGCATACGGTATTCAGTGACGTTGACGGTTACCGGATAGAAGGTTTCGTTGCGAGTATTGTGGTTGGGTGTGAAGGCATTGGGCAACCAGAATTTGGGTTTTAGCTCAATTCTGTAGTATTGGAAGCTGCTGTCTGAACAATATTGATTGGAATACGTCGACCAAGAGCCCGACTGAACAACTTGTTTGATCTGAATCACACCCGAATCCTGGTTGTTAAATTCAGGATTGGGAACAGAGGCCAGGAATTGATCGTTGATGTAGTATTTCCATTGTTGGGCTCCTGTACTTAAGTCTACAATTTGGTATTGTTTTTCAGTTAAGTAGATTTTTGAAACGGGAGTCAAATCAAATGCTGACTCGGGCACTGCTTGAATCAAGGCATCAACAACAGCTGAGTCCATACACGTATTGTTCGCATCGGGTTGATAGGATGCTACCACTGTATAAGTGCCTGATTGATTGGTGCTAACCGTTGGTTTGATGACGGGATTGGCGGTAGAGGCCCGGTACCCCAAAGGCCCTCTCCATTCAAAGGCATAGTTGCCTCCACCATTGGCATATAAGAACAGGGGCTCACCGACACAAATGGGTTCGATTGTGCTCGGCTTAACAATGGGCCTTGAATAAATGGTAATTTGTGTAAACAAGGTGTCTTTGCAACCATTTTTATCTTCAGCAAACAGCGTGTAGATGCCCGCCATGCTATCTTCAACGTTGCGAATGACTGGACTTTGAATGGTGCTATTAAAACCACTTGGGCCTATCCATGAATACTTCACACCACCTGTGCCCCCAAAGGTCAGTGTTGATCCAGCACAAATTTCCTGATCGGGTGAAATGCGAATGTTGTCTTCGATGCTCAAGGTTACACTATCCATACTGGAGCATTGATTGTTGTCTGTACCCATTACTACATAGGTTCCATTCATATAAAGCCGCAATCCGGCAATTGTAGGGCTCTGCAAATTGGAAGCAAAATTGTTGGGACCGGTCCAGCTATAACCGGTTGCACCCTGTGCAACCAATTGAATGGTGTCGCTCTTGCAATAGGGTTTTCCAGGTTTAATTTGGGCCGACACCGTAGGCAGGGCGTATACCACCACTTGAGATTTCGTGGTGTCATAACAACCATTTCTATCTTGAGCAATAACCTGATATGTTCCCGCATCAACAAACCCAACAGAAGCCTTGGTATAGTTTTGATCGGTTGAAACAACAGTGGGTATGGGCTTGTACCACGTATATGAATTTCCGTTAGACTGGTTTGCTTGAATGGTTAGATCTTGATTGAGGCATATACCAATGAACGAGTCAACCAATACCGGGTTTTTTAACGGTTGTGCTACATCGAAGGTGTCTTCTGCGTAGCAACCTTTGTAGTCTTTGATCAACACGGTATAAGATCCGGCCTTCAAACCCGTTGCTCTAGCCGTATTTTGATTGGGAATGGTGTTCCAACTGTAGGTGTATAGCCCGTTTCCTCCTGTACCTGCAACTTCGAGTTCCGCATTGGTGTCTCCATAACAAACCAAACCCTTGCGCCCTTTGCGAATTGATCTCAAGAGGGAAGGTTCGAGTATATACACGGGAATGGTGACGCTGCAGCCATTGGCATCGACTACGGTTCCGTCATAAAATGAGGGGTATTGTCGGGCCGGTACATTATACAATTCAGGCCCTTGAACGGTCCACAAGCCACTGGTGTATTCATAAGAATAGGGGGAAATACCGCCTGAAGCCTTGAGGGTTGCTCCTCCGTCAGAATAGCCATAACAAGAAACGCTATCCATTTTTGTCTGGAGCAATACCAAGGGGCTAGGCTCTGACAAACGAACGGTATCAATGATGCTACAGCCATTGGCATCAGTCATTTTCACCCAATAGGAAGTGGCTTTCAAACCGGTATCTCGTTGGTTGGTCTTTCCTGATTCCCACAAATACGTATAGGGTGTTGTACCTCCATCAAATGTCAATTCAGCTGCACCATTAGATCCACCATGGCAACTAATATCCTTTCGGTATTTGGACAAAGTGACAATCGAATCAGGCTGTGTGAGAACAATGTCTATGGTATCCATACAGCCTTGGAAATCCAATACATAAGCATAATGCTTTCCGGCGGTCAAATTGTTCTTGCTGTATCCTTGTGACTGGTATCCGCCATTGTCCCATTTCACCCAATAGGGTGAGGTTCCACCCAGTACAGAAATCTCAGCGTAACCCGACTTGTCTTTGTAACAAAGCAGATTGGAGCTTGATTTTATGCTAAGATCAATATCATCGGGCTGCGAAAGGTAAACGGAATCTTGAATGACGCAACCGTTGGCATCGGTCACTCGCAAATTGTATTGACCGCTTGTTAGATTTTTGGCTGTTTTGGTTGTGAAAAGGCTGTTGTTGTTCCACAAATATTGGTAGGCCGGTATGCCGCCTTTTACGGTAGCGGTAATTTGTCCTGAGTTATCACCATAACACTTGATGAATGCATCGGTGGTAAATTCAATGTTCAATGAATCGGGTTGGGCCAGGATCACGGTATCCCACTGCTGACATTTGTTTTTGTCTGAAACCAGCACTTTGTAAATACCGGCAGGTTTTTTGGAAATTGAGGCCCCAATTGACTTTGCAGGTTGTATCCAGGTTACGGTATCCCATTCGTAATAATAGGGACTTTTTCCGCCTGTAACGCTGACGCTAGCCTTGCCATCACTTCCTGCGTAACACAAAACGTCGGTGCGTGTGAAGGCAAAATTCCATTCATCGGGGTTGTGAACCTTTGCCTCAACTGTGTCTCTGCAATTTCGAGAATCGGTGACAAGCAAGGTGTGTGTGCCAGAGCCAATGTTGATCAAAACATTGCTATCTAGATTGTTGTTATTGTTCCATTTGTACGAATACAAGGGGGTTCCTCCTGAAACAAAAGCACGAAGGTGAGCGTTGGCAGAATCTCGGCAAATCAAAGAATCAATGAGAACATAAGCCGACAAATGCGTATTTGGTTCACCGATTTGGATGGAGTCGGTACGCACATAACCCGTAATGTTATCGGTGACAACTACAACATAGGTACCGGCTGCGACATTTTTCAACGTATCGGAATAGACGGCTGGTTTTGTCAACCATTTGTAGGAGTAATTGCCCGAACCGTTAAAGGCTCTTGCCCACGCTTTTCCGGTGTAGCCGCCTTTGCATCGCACGCTATCGCCTTTCATTTCTAGCGTCAAACAGTCGTTGATTTTGGTCGATTCAAACAATGTATCGGAACAACCCAAGGTATCGGTTCCAATGAGCTGGTACGTGCCTTGGTAATTGGCTGTGACAAATGGAATAACGGGGCTGCTGGAGGTATCGCTATAGCCTTGTGGGCCGGTCCAACTCCATGTAGCACTGCCTGTGGCAAATAGTTTCAGTGTGTCTCCAGCACAAACGGGCGTGTTGCTTGATACGGACATGGGTCGTGGACCTACCCAGATGTATTTTGATGCTGAGTCAGAACATTTGCCCGCACTATCGGAAACAAATACTGCATACATGCCTTCGTCGGTGACATCGGCGGGCTGAATTTGCAAAGACGGTTTGAACGATTTGGAACCGTTGGGCAACACCCACTCATACTTGTACCCTTTGTTTGCAACGGTATTCAACAGCAAGGTTTCGTATTTGCAAATGATGCTATCGCCTTGAATCAGCAAACCTGGTATAGCCGGATTCACCTCCAAGTGGTGCTTGGCTGTATCCCGGCAGAAATTGGAATCAATTCCAATGACTTGGTAGTAGCCTGAATCAAGAATGGATACATTGGGTCTAGTCGGTTGAGCCTTATTGGACTTAAACCCGTTGGGTCCGGTCCATTCGTAGAAATTGGCCCCCACTACCTGTAGGTTGAGTGTGGCCCCTGTGCACAGAATAGAGTCACCAGTTACAACAATTTTGGGGTTGGGGTGAAGTTTTACTTCGATTGAATCAAGGTTTTTACACCCATAGATATCTTCTATTTGTAGCTTGTAAAACCCAGAATCAGTTAAAGAAACAGGATAGATTACACAAGTGTCTGTGGTTTGGGTGTTCAGTTTTGGCGTGGTCCATTTGGTTTGTAAATAACTGCCAGAGGCGTTGTACACAAGCAATTTCAGACCCTTACATACGGGTGCATTCGAAACCAAATTGATGGGTGGAGGACGTCGAATGACGGGTGTTGTGTATGCGGTATCTACACAGCCCAATGAGTTCTTCGCAATGACCCTGTAGGTTCCATCTCGCGAAGAATCAACATTAGGAATGACGGGGTTCTGAACACTAGAGTAGAAACTCTTTGCCTCCCATTTATAGCTATAGTTCGAAGTGTTGCTCGATTGGATCTGCGAATAGAGCTTTAATGTGTCGTAGGTACAGACCGGACTATTGTTGCTTGCCACAATGTTGAAACCAGGCAGCACATTGATGAAAATGCTGAAGGTGTCCCAGCAATCATTGGTGTCCACCACACGAACGGTGTAATTTCCCAAGTAAGAAGAGTCAACATTGTAGACGTTGACATCTTTTTTCGGCCAGTTACGGTTGCTGGGCCCTGACCAGCTGTATGTGTTTCCTCCATTGGCTCGCAAGGCGAGGTTGCCTTGTGTACAAATGGGGCTATTGCTGTATGCGGTAGCGGTTGGTCTGGGGTTTACTATGATGTAAATGCTTGTGTCGGCTTTGCAACCATAGTGATCTACCACATGAACGCTGTAGGTGCCTTGTTTGCTCAGGGATATCGTATCGAGTTGAACATCTTGCGATGTCGAGGTATAATTATCGGGTCCTGTCCAACTGTAAGAAATGGGGTTTGTCGCTTTTTGTACCCCCAGGTCAATGATCAATGTATCTCTGTGACAGAATCGTTTCTTGGATGCTGATATGGAAAGCTGGGGCAAGTCGCGAACATATACGGTATAGGTGACGCTGTCGTCGCAGCCAATGCTTGATTTGATTACCAAAGACACGGTATAGGTTCCGGCTTTTTTATAAAGGTGCTTCGCTGATGTACCACTGTAAACAGTGCCATCACCCATGTACCAGGTTGTTTGCCCTATGTTTCCATACTTGATGCTGCTTTGGGAAACAAAGAATATGGAGTCTTGCTGTTCGCAAACTGACGAGTCGCTGGCCCAGATTTTGGCGCCAGGCATCGGCGCAACGACAACTGTTGTGGAGGTGGTGTCGTAGCAATCGTAATCAGACTTGGCAACCAGAGACACCTTGTAGGCACCATCGGTACTGTAGGAGTGGTTGGTGGGGTTGCTGGTGTCGGAGTTTCCATCTCCAAAGTGCCAGGTACGGGTATAGGTACCTGAAGCGATGGAAGACGTGTCTTTGAAGGTAAAGTTATTGCCCCTGAGACACTGTGTGTCT
>JALRLA010000117.1 GCA_023254645.1 Bacteroidia bacterium | reverse complement strand
TCGCATTGATGTTGTTCCACATGCAGAGCCACGTCTGACTTTGAGCCACCAAACCATGATTGCCTACAAAGGCTTTGACAATTGGTCAAAAGGCCAAAATTGGGGCGGAAATCCAACTCGCAGCTACAATTCTCGTGTCAGGGAATATCAAAACAAAACCCTGCAGGGTGAACTAGCGATGATTTTAAATTCCAGGAGCGAGGCATTGTTTCAAATTCAACAGAACTGCTTCCTGAATGCGGGTTTGCAAACGCGAAGCCAACGCGGATTTGGGCAAAAGCAAGAGTTTTATGCTTGGCTGGGAATTCGCTTGAACAAATTCACCAATATGGCTTTGTTCTAATCGATAGCCCGGAAAATTTTATTCCAACGAATGCCTTTGCTTTCGTACATCCATTCGTTGTTTTGAATCAGGGGCAGACCCAATTCGTCAATGCCGATAACCTTCTTCAATCCGAAAAACGTAAACAGGGGTTTTCCCAACATGTGATCTTCGGGAACATAACCCCAGAATCGAGAATCTAAGCTATTGTATCGGTTATCACCGATCATCCAATAATAGCCCATTTTAAACGTGTAAGACTCCAATTCTTCTCCCGAACCACCGTTGCTTACGAAGGCTACTTTGGGGCTTCCATCAGCGTTTTGTCCGCGCTGCTGAACTACGATGTTGTTTCCTTCGTATTTGTTGATGGCCAACTTCAGGACATCCCAATTTTCAGCCGTAAGTGTAATCGTTTGGCCACGCTTAGGCAAATACACAGGACCCCAGTTGTTGACATCCCAACGATGTTTTAAAAATTGCGTTGCAAGGGTATCGGGGAAAATGGGTTCGTGTTGGCCATCGTCTTTGACATCTTCCATCACGACTTTTACAGCAGGATCTTCCTGTATTCGACGGGCATTGGCTGGGTAGGTCGAAATGTTATACGGAATCAAGTTGGGTTGCGCTTTGAGCAAATCCATGGCTCGACGAGCAGGCAAAAAATCACCCAAATCGTATTTCAACAGGAACTCTTGGGTGATGGGCTCAGACATCATGACCAAATAGCG
>JALRLA010000082.1 GCA_023254645.1 Bacteroidia bacterium | reverse complement strand
AGTTTGAAATAATTGGGTTTTCAATGGTATCTCCAGAACCACCGCCAATGTTCTTTTGGGGCTTGGCCATCAGACCACGCATACCGCCGAGCTGACGAATCTGTTCTTTGGAACCACGAGCACCAGAATCCAACATCATGTAAATGGGGTTGAATCCTTGGTCATCTTTTTGAAGGCGATCGAACAATACACGAGCCAACTGGTTGTTGACGCGTGTCCATAAGTCAATCACCTGGTTATAACGCTCGTTGTTGGTAATGAAGCCCATGTCAGCGTTCGACTGAATTTCGCGAACTTCTTCCATGGCCTTGGCAATCATTTCATCCTTTTCAACAGGGATTTCTACGTTACTCAAGTTAAAGCTCAATCCACCTTTGAAAGCGTATTGGAATCCAATGTCTTTGATGTCATCCAAGAACTGAGCAGCGCGAGCCACACCAGCGACGCGAATCACTTGGGTGATGATGTCACGCAAATTCTTCTTCTTGAGAACCTCATTGACATAGCCAACCTCGGTGGGAACCACCTGGTTGAAAATGACACGACCTACGGTCGTATCAATGACTTTTTCTTTCAATTCACCCGCTTCAAGAACCGTCACTTTGCACTTGATAGGAGCGTGCAATTCAACACGACCTTCGTTCAAAGCAACTTGAACTTCTTCAGCACCGTAGAAAGTCAAACCTTCACCTGTAACAGGATGGGCTTTGGTCCCTTTACGTTCTTTAGAGATGTAGTAAAGACCCAAGATCATATCCTGAGAAGGAACGGTAACAGGAGCACCGTTAGCAGGGTTCAAAATGTTGTGCGAAGCCAACATCAACAACTGAGCCTCGGCGACAGCGGCGTTGCCCAAGGGCACGTGAACAGCCATCTGGTCACCGTCAAAGTCAGCGTTGAAACCGCTACAAACCAGAGGATGCAATTGAATGGCCTTGCCTTCAACCAACTTGGGTTGGAAAGCCTGAATACCCAAACGGTGCAGTGTTGGAGCACGGTTAAGCAATACAGGGTGACCCTTCAATATGTTCTCCAGAATATCCCAAATCACGGGATCTTTCTTTTCGACAATTTTCTTCGCCGTTTTTACGGTCTTGACAATGCCTCTTTCGATCAACTTGCGAATGATGAAAGGCTTGAACAATTCGGCGGCCATGTTCTTGGGCAAACCACACTCGTTCAATTTGAGCGTAGGTCCAACCACAATAACAGAACGACCCGAATAGTCAACACGCTTACCTAGCAAGTTTTGACGGAAACGTCCTTGCTTACCTTTGAGCATATCGCTCAAAGACTTCAAAGGTCGGTTTCCTTCACTCTTAACCGCACTGGCACGACGAGTGTTGTCCAACAAGGAATCAACAGCCTCCTGCAACATGCGCTTCTCGTTGCGCAAAATCACTTCAGGAGCCTTGATCTCAACCAAACGCTTCAAACGATTGTTGCGAATGATCACACGACGATACAAATCGTTCAAGTCAGAGGTTGCAAAGCGACCACCTTCCAAGGGCACCAAGGGGCGCAACTCGGGAGGAATAACAGGCAACATCTTCATGATCATCCACTCAGGGCGGTTTTCGCCTGACTTCTGAGCCGAACGGAAACCTTCTATTACCTTCAAGCGCTTCAAAGCTTCTTGCTTACGCTGCTGAGAAGTCTCAGTAGCAGCGGCAATACGCAAATCATAGCTCAATTTGTCAAGGTCAATGCGCTCTAGCAACATCTCCAATCCTTCGGCACCCATCTTAGCGATGAACTTGTTGGGATCAGAGTCTTCCAACATTTGGTTTTCGCGTGGAAGCGAATCCAAGATGTCCAAATACTCCTCTTCGGTCAACAGATCCAGCTGGTTAGCTGATTCTGCGATACCCGATTGGATCACAACATAGCGCTCGTAATAGATGACCATGTCCAACTTCTTGGTGGGGATACCCAACAAGTAGCCGATTTTGTTTGGCAAGGAACGGAAGTACCAGATGTGCGCGACGGGGACCACCAAATTGATGTGACCCATGCGCTCGCGGCGAACCTTCTTTTCGGTTACCTCGACACCACAACGGTCACAAACGATTCCTTTGTAGCGAATACGCTTGTACTTGCCACAATGGCATTCATAATCCTTAATGGGGCCGAAAATGCGTTCGCAAAACAGACCACCCATTTCAGGTTTGTAACTGCGGTAGTTGATGGTTTCAGGCTTTACAACCTCACCATAACTGCGGCGCAGAATATTCTCAGGGGAAGCCAACGAGATGCGAATCTTGCTGAAATTGCTTCCGATTTTTTGTGTTTTTTTCTGGAGTTGCATCAGATACTTATAGCATTAATCCATGAACGTTACTTCCAAGCCCAAGCCACGGAGCTCGTGTAACAAAACGTTAAATGATTCAGGCGTTCCAACTTGGCTGATGTTGTCACCCTTCACGATGGCCTCGTAAGCCTTGGCACGGCCTGCGATATCGTCAGATTTGATGGTCAAGATCTCGCGCAAGATGTTCGAAGCACCAAATGCTTCCAACGCCCACACTTCCATCTCACCAAAACGCTGACCACCGAACTGAGCTTTACCACCCAAAGGCTGTTGGGTAATGAGCGAGTACGGACCGATCGAACGCGCGTGCATCTTGTCGTCAACCATGTGACCCAACTTCAGCATATAGCTAACACCAACCGTGGTAGGCTGATCGAACTTCTCACCGGTCAAACCATTGTTCAAGCGAACCAATCCATTGGAAGGAATACCAGCTTTAGACGTGTATTCGTTGATCTCATCCAAGGTAGCACCGTCGAAAATTGGGGTGGCGAATTTCACGCCGAGAGCCTTACCAGCCCATCCCAAGACAGTCTCGTAAATCTGACCCAAGTTCATACGTGAAGGTACACCCAAGGGGTTCAAGACGATGTCCATAGGAGTTCCATCATCCAAGAATGGCATGTCTTCTTCGCGAACGATACGGGCAACAATACCCTTGTTACCGTGGCGACCTGCCATCTTATCGCCCACTTTCAACTTACGCTTGGTGGCCACGTAAACTTTAGCCAACTGCAAAATTCCGGTAGGCAATTCGTCACCCACGCTGATGGAATAATGCTCACGTTTGAAGTTGGTTACTTTTTCGTTGTGAACGTTGATGTAGTTCGTCAAAGCGCGAACAACCAAGTTGCTCTTCTCTTCGTCGGCTGCCCAATTGTGATAGTTCAAATTGCTGTAGTCCAAAGCCAACAAGTTCTTTTGAGTAAACTTGGTTCCTTTTGGAATCAACTCTTCGCTGTACATGTTGTACACACCTTGGCTGGTTTTGCCGCCAACGATTTGGAACAATTTCTTCACCAACTCGTCCTTCAGCTGGTTCAAGTCTTTCTGATGCTCATCTTCCAGCTTGGCCAAACGGCTTTTATCGCTGCTGCGAGCATTCTTGTCTTTCTTGGTTTTGCTGAACAACTTCTTGCTAATGACAACACCGGTAGCACCTGGAGGCGCTTTCAATGAAGCATCTTTGACATCTCCGGCTTTGTCACCAAAGATGGCACGCAACAATTTCTCTTCTGGAGAAGGCTCGGTTTCGCCTTTAGGAGTGATTTTACCGATCAAGATATCACCTTCTTTCACCTCGGCACCCACACGAATCAATCCTGAGTCGTCGAGGTTCTTGGTCATTTCTTCTGAAACGTTGGGGATATCGTTGGTCAGTTCTTCTTCACCACGCTTGGTGTCGCGAACTTCCAGTTCATACTCTGTGATGTAGATGGTGGTGAACCAATCTTCTTTTACAACCTTTTCGGAAATCACGATTGCATCCTCAAAGTTGTAACCTTGCCATGGCATGTAAGCCACCTGCAAGTTGCGGCCCAAGGCCAATTCACCGCCCTGAGTAGCGTAACCTTCACACAACACTTGACCTTTGCTAACCTTATCGCCTTTCTTAACGATGGGGCGCAAGTTGATGCAAGAGTTTTGGTTGGTGCGGCGGAATTTGATCAAGCTATAGGTTTTGATATCACCGGTAAAGCTGACCAAATCATCATTGCTATTGTGGAAGTAACGAATACGAATTTCATTGGCATCCACAAAATCGACTTCACCATCGCCTTCAGCATTGATCAACGAGCGACTGTCACGAGCTACCTTCTCTTCCAGACCCGTACCGACTACTGGAGCCTCGGGGCGAATCAAAGGAACGGCCTGACGCTGCATATTTGATCCCATCAAAGCGCGGTT
>JALRLA010000400.1 GCA_023254645.1 Bacteroidia bacterium | reverse complement strand
CTTGACCACGGCGAAAATTGCCGAATTGAAGGCCATTTTGTTGCCAGGTGGCATTCCGGACTACAACTGGAGTGACGCTTGGTATGCCGCCAATGACCCTTCGAATTCCGAACATACATCCCAACTGGCAGCGGTAAAATCCAAGCTTCAGGGACTTTTGAAAACCATCACCAATTTGGCTGAATACCAGCTTTCTTAAGCCATGAAAAGACGTTCATTTTTAAAAGCCGGATCAGCCGCCACTGTGGCTTTTGGAGCCTACAAGGCCCAGGCCTTGGCCGAATCTCCTTTGCTCGGTGCTCTGCGCCGCCGAGGCAATACCAACGACCACATTTTGGTGATCATTCAGCTCAATGGGGGCAATGACGGTATCAATACCTTGATTCCGCTCGATCAGTACAACAACTTGAGCAAAGCTCGTACATCGGTCTTGATTCCTGATACCAAAGTGGCTACTTTGAAAGGCTACTCGGGCACGGGCATTCACCCTTCTTTGACCGGATTGAAAAATCTGTTCGATGATGGGCTGGTGTCAGCGGTACAGGCGGTGGGTTATCCGCAGCCAAATTTCTCGCATTTTCGTTCGACCGACATTTGGATGAGCGGTTCGGATAGCAAGGAGACCTGGGCCACCGGATGGATGGGCCGCTATTTGGATCAGCGATTCCCCGGCTTCCCGGAAGACTATCCCAATACCGATATGCCTGACCCCTTGGGTATTCAAATTGGAAATGCTGTTTCCTTGACCTTCATGGGGCCAGAGGCCAACATGGGTATGGTGCTTTCCAGCGTCGATGCCTTCTACGATTTGGTAGCAGGAGGGGACAGCAGCGGGTCAACCCCAACTACTCCCGCCGAAGTAGAATTGGCCTATTTGCGTATGCTCGCCAGCCAAACCAATGCCTTTACCGATGTGGTGAAAGCGGCGGCCGGCAAGGGCAAAAACCTTTCAACCAAATACCCCGGTGGCAACAACCTGGCTGATCAATTGAAGATTGTTGCTAAACTCATAGACGGAGGGTTGAAAACCCCTGTATACATGGTCTCTTTGGGCGGGTTCGATACCCATGCCCAACAGGTAGACACCAGCGATACCAGCAAGGGTAATCACGCCAATTTGATGAAGGCCTTGGGCGATGCGATCGGCGCCTTCCAAGATGATTTGCAGCTTTTGGGGCATGCCGATCGCGTAGCGGGCATGACCTTCTCGGAATTTGGTCGCCGCATCAAGGACAATGCGAGCAATGGTACCGACCACGGTGCCGCCGCACCTCTGTTTGTGTTCGGAAACGGCGTTCAGGCAGGCATCATTGGCAAGAACCCGGAGATTGCTTCTACTGTCACGGTCAACGACAACGTGCCCATGCAGTTTGATTTTCGTCAGGTCTATGCTAGCGTGTTGCAAGACTGGTTCGAACTAAGCGCCAGTGAGGTCAAAGCTGCTATGGGCGATAAAGACTTTGATACCCTCCCCATCTTCAAATCGAACCCTGCAGGTTTGGATGATTATTTGGACCTGGTGAGCCGCATCAGTTTGAGCGAGCCTTATCCGAACCCCGCAGGGGAGACCGCTCAAATTCGTTTGAGCAGCGATGGGGGAAATGTGCGACTGGAGCTATTTGACGCCATGGGTCGTCAGGTTCGAGTGCTCTACGAAGCGCGTGTGGCCCCCGGTGAGATGGCTGTTGATGTCGATTTACGCGGATTGCCATCGGGTAATTATGTCTTGCAATTGGCACAAGGGCCCAAGCGAGAGTCGCGCATTCTGACCAAACGCTAATCGATGGCCGGAGGCCCCTCGCATTTGCCCTGAGTATTTTTTGCAATTCCCGAGTTGACGAGGTTTGGAGATTGGAAATTTCATTATATTTGCAGCCCTAATTGCCCGATCGTCTAATTGGCAGGACAGCAGATTTTGGTTCTGTACGTCTAGGTTCGAGTCCTAGTCGGGCAACAAAAAAGTTTGATGATATCTGAGGTTAACCCCTTGAGAGACAGTAAAACAGATTATGGCTTCTTTGATACACCCGGTCAAAATTTTTGCGGGCAGCGCGTCTGCCTCCCTGACCAACAGCATTTGTGAGTATTATGGTTCCCTTCCTGGGGACATGACGGTTAGCCGTTTCAGCGATGGAGAATTTCAACCCAACATCAACGAAAGTGTTCGCGGTTGTGACGTGTTCTTCATTCAGAGCACATACCCGACCTCTGACAACTTGATGGAGTTGCTCATGTGCATTGACGCTGCCAAGCGCGCCAGTGCCAACTACATTACCGCAGTTATTCCTTACTACGGGTTCGCTCGTCAGGATCGCAAAGACAAACCCCGTGTGAGCATTGCCTCCAAATTGGTGGCTGACTTGTTGACCGCAGCCGGCGCGAACCGTGTGATGACCATGGAATTGCACGCCCCTCAAATTCAGGGCTTCTTCAACATTCCGGTTGATCACTTGGAAGCGTCTATCGTCTTCACCCCTTACATCAAGGCCCTTCCCCAAGACAACTTGGTGTTGGCCGCTCCTGATGTGGGATCTTCTGCTCGAATTCGCGAGGTGGCCAAGGCCTTGAATTTGCCCATGGTTATCTGTGACAAGGAGCGTAAAAAAGCCAATGAGATTGCCAACATGACCGTTATCGGTGATGTAGATGGTAAGGACATCGTCTTGATTGACGACATCATCGATACGGGTGGAACCTTATGCAAATCATCAGCCATGTTGATTGAAAAAGGGGCCAAGTCTGTTCGCGCTTTGTGCTGCCACCCTGTGTTGAGCGGCAAGGCTTACGAAAACATCGAAAACTCTGTACTGACCGAATTGGTGGTGACCGATACCATTCCTTTGAAGCAGCATTCGGATCGCATCAAGATCATGAGTGTAGCTCCTTTGTTTGCTCGCGCCATTCGCAACGTACACGAAAATGGAAGCATCAGCTCCCTATTTCGCCAAATCTTCACAACCCAGACCAATCTGGATTTGAAGAAATCTTAAACCCGAAAAAATTACTAGTTAGAATATGAAAACTATTTTGTTGAAAGGAGAAATGCGCTCTGAAGTTGGTAGTCGTACTGCCAAAGAATTGCGCAACGCAGGTCAAGTTCCCTGCAACCTGTATGGCGCCGGTGAAAACGTTCACTTCGCTGTTTATCAAGCTGATTTCAAAAACTTGGTATACACCGAGAATGTATACAAAGTGCGTTTGGAATTGGGTGAGAAGACCTACGAGGCCACTTTGCAAGATTTGCAATTCCACCCCGTGTCTGAAGCCATTTTGCATGCTGATTTCTTGGCTATCCAAGCCGATAAGCCTGTAACCGTTGAGATCCCCGTTCGCATTGTGGGCAACTCACCTGGTGTTCGTGCCGGTGGTAAATTGGTGAAGAAGATCAACCGTTTGCGTGTGCGCGGTATGATCAGCAACTTGCCCGATTATATTGACGTAAGCATCTCTACCTTGGAAATTGGTCAGAGTACCAAAGTAGGTCAATTGGAAGTGACTGGATTCGAATTGTTGGATGCTCCTGCAAACGCCATCGCGACTGTGAAGACTACCCGTGCTTTGATGCAGGCTGCTGCCGAAGAGGCAAAGGCTGCCAAGAAGAGTTAATTCTTATAAAAGCATTGATGGAAGGCCCCGCTGCAAGCGGGGCCTTTTTTTTGCCGTTAATCCTGGTAGTCTGTGACCGAATCAAATAACACGTTTTTCGATGTAGTCGCTGTTGAAGAGACCCAAAGCGCCCATGTATTTCAGGCGAAAGGGAATCACATCACCCACTTGATAGGCTTTGTATTGAGGGCCTAGGTTCAATATCAGCATATCTGAACTAGCTCCTACAATTTTCAGTGCTTCGTCTTCAGGTTCAATGAATTCGGTTTGTATGTCCAACAGACCCACATCGACAATGGCTCGGAAGGCCAGAACTCCATAGTCCTCTTCCCGGATGTCGACGGTTTCTCCCGATGGATTTTCAGCTAAATAGCCAATGGGGACAATGGGTTTTTCTGAGATTTCAATGATCTCGGCAAACAGGCGAAAGACTCCAGTTTTCATGCCGGGAATGGGTTCGTTGGTCAACAAATTATTGCCAAAGAAAAGGGTTTCTCCAATGCGAAAGTGGTTGATGGATCCTGGTAATTGCTTGCGAAAGAGCAGAGGTAGCGTGATGGAAGTTCCGGCTGTGATCCAGGGTATGCTCAGATTGAAACGGGTTTCAATCAGCTGCTTGTACAAGGAGAGTTGGATGTACTTGTCTTGGGTGGGAAGTACACCGCTTAAGCAGTTGATGTTGGCTCCAATGCCAATGATTTCAATGCCTTTCAATTCGAATACCTCCCCGTAGAATTTGACCAAATCTTCGCCCATCACCCCTTCGCGCAGATCGCCCATTTCCACCATGATGATGATCTTGTGCACCTTGTTTTGGCACTGAGCTTCTTCTGCAATGAGGCGTATGGTTTCCAGTTCCGTATTGAAGCTGACATCGGCATATTGCACAATGGTTTTGATGCTGCGCTTGGCCGGTGGTTTGATGTAAACCGTCTGTACATGGCTGGCCAATTTCTTGATGGCTTTCAGATTACTCACCCTGGAATCGCAGAGTTCTTTGATTCCTAAATCGATGAGTTCTTTTAAATACAATGGGTTGCCACACAGGAGTTTGGTGACAATCGCCCAATCGGTTTGATCGGTTTGAAACAGGTTCTCCAGAAAGCGATAATTCTGCTGGAGCTTGCTGCGGTCGAGTTCGATGTAAGCCATGGCTCTATCGTTTCAATCGCATCTCCAAATACGGGTTGGTGAATCCTAGCTTTTCGTAGAGCTTTTTAGCCGGGTTGTTGGCTTCTACGTGCAAGGCGACATCGCCTTTTACATGCTTCAGCGCTTCCTCTATCAAACTTTTTCCTAGGCCTTTGCCACGGTGTTGAGTATCGACAGCGATGTAGACGAGGATGTTTTCTGGGATATACCCATTCATGTGGGTTTCGTTGAATACACAGACTCCGGCTAAGGCTTCATTGACGTTGAGGGTAAAGGCCCATCCGCCGTGGTTCATGACGTAGTCGAAACAGGTCAAAATGGCGGGCAAGGAGTCTCCGTATTGGTCCAAATGTTGGTGTAAAAACTCGGCATACTGTTGCCGAACGGCAGGATCTAACTGCTGAAAATCGTGGGAATGGTATGAGTTAATAATCATGCTTTGCGAATGTTTTTAAAGAGAAGAAAGACCAATAGAGAGCTGAGAATGCCAAAGAAATTGGGATCAAGACCGAGGGGTAGAGGAAGCTTATTCCAAACCAAATACGAGCAGGTTGTACCACCGGCAATCATTGAGGCCATGGCGGTGTATGGTGAATAGCGAACCTTTCCGAAGCCGAACAATAGGGGAATTAGCAAGCCGGAGACCATGAATCCATAAGACAAGAGCATCAGCTCCAATACGTTGCTCATATTCAAGGCAATGTATACGGCTATAGCGCCGAGAAGGCCTGTTGTGAGTTGGGAGAATCGAATGTGAGCTTTGGGGGACAGGCGCAGGAACTTTCCAATGAGGTCGTGCACGACATTGCCCGAGGCGGCCATCAAACAGGAGTCGGCGGTAGACATGATGGCTGAGAAATAGGCAGCGAGCACCATGCCGGTAATGCCTACAGGGAGCACTTCTTTGAGTAAAAGAGGCAGGCCCATTTCGGAGTCGACTAGGCCAGAAGGGAAGGCGATGGCTCCTTGTACATAAGCCACTTTGGCTAGCAAGCCCAAGGCAACGCCCATGAAGGCCATGATGGGCCATTCCAAGAGCCCGGCCAAAAACCAGGCTTTTTGAGCTTCTTCGATGTTGCGACTGGCAAAAATGCGTTGGTACAAGGTCATTCCGACAAACCAGATGGGGACGATGGCAATGAACCAGTTGATCATTTGAATCGCCTTGAAGTTGCCTAAACTGAACATGTCATCGGGTAAGGCATTTCGAATGGCTTGCCATCCCCCGAGTTCTATGTAGGCAAAGGGCAGTCCAAACCCGATCAGCCCAATGAGCAAAATGATCCATTGAACTGTGTCAGTCATGATGACGGCTTTCAATCCACCCAAGGCGGTATAGACCACCGTGAACACACCGAGAATGATGGCGATATGGGTGAAAGAAAGGGTATCAATGGTTGCAGAAGCCAATTTGGCTCCGGCCAATAATTGGGAAGAGGTAAAGCCGAGATAACCGATAAACGATATGATAGCGGCGGCAATGGCTGCTTGCTTGCCGTATAAGGACTGAAATACTTCGGGCAAGGAAAACAAGCTTCTGAAACTGGACATGCGGTACAGCCTGGGAATCAAAATCACCGCGCTCAACCAGGCACCAATGAGCCCGGTGAACAGCATCCAAGAGCCCGACAAGCCCATGGTGAACCCCAAGCCTCCAAGGCCTACCGAAAAGCCACCTCCCACGTCAGTGGCCACCACCGAAAGGCCAATATGGCCGTAACCGAGGTTGCGCCCTCCTACGTAATAATCGTCTAAGTCGTTGTTTTTCTGGTAGAAATAGAGACCCACTCCGACCATTGCAATCAAATAGACGGAGAATATGATATAGTCAATAATGTCCAAAACAGGGGGGAATCTCGAGAGTGATGATTCCTAGGCAACAGACAGATTTAATGGTACAAATGCCTGTGTTCAAAGGTAGAGGACAGCGGAGGGAAAGCCAAAATCAATTGAAATTAGAGGGTTAAAGTGTTGGTAATCATTGATTAGTGACGGGTATTCATGAACGAGGCTAGAATGGGTCATTAGGCCCTTGGTCCCAACAAAAAACCCCGCCGTTTCGGGCGGGGTTCTCGCACGATTTAAGGGGTATTATTTGGCAGCGGCGAAGCGAGCAGCTACGGCGTTCCAATCTACCACATTCCAGAAAGCACCGATGTAATCGGGGCGACGGTTTTGGTAGTTCAAATAGTAAGCGTGTTCCCACACGTCCAAGCCCAAAATAGGAGTGCCTTTTACTTCGGCGATATCCATCATGGGGTTGTCTTGGTTAGGGGTGCTTGACACGACCAATTTGTCGTCATGCATCACGAGCCAAGCCCAACCAGAACCGAAGCGAGTCGCCGCAGCTGAGTTGAACTGCTCTTTGAAAGCGTCAAAGCTGCCAAAGCTAGCGTCGATGGCGGCTGCCAATTCGCCAGTAGGAGCGCCACCCCCGTTGGGGCCCATGATGCTCCAGAACAAGCTGTGGTTGTAGTGGCCACCGCCATTGTTGCGAACGGCCATAGGAAGGGTAGAGATCATGCCCATCAACTCGTCCAGGCTTTTTGAAGCGGCATCGTGGCCGTTCAAAGCGTTGTTCAAGTTGGTCACATAAGCATTGTGGTGCTTGGTGTGGTGAATGGTCATGGTTTGCGCATCGATGTGCGGCTCAAGCGCATCGTATGCATATGGGAGTGAAGGCAATTCAAACATAATTTCGTTGTTTTAACTAATAACAAAGTTAGGGCATAGGGGTTTGTCTTGCCTAATTTCGAGGCATGATGCCCTTTGGCATGGCTTGGATTGAGTTGCTGGAATGGCTGGCGGCGGCCCTATCGCTTTGGTGCGTGTGGTTGGCGGCTAAAAATCGCATCTTGAATTGGCCGGTTGCCATGTTGGCCTCTGGCCTCTACGCCTATGTGTTTTACCACGCAGGCCTAGTGAGCGATGCGGTCTTGCAAGGGGTATTCTTGGGCTTCCAAGCCTACGGGTGGCTGCAGTGGGCCTCACCCGGTAAGGGGCCTTTGCCGATTTCAATAGGGCCTGGTCGAACCTTGATCTTAACCTTGCTCGTGGCGGCTGTTGTCTACCCCATTTGGGTTCAGGGGGTTTCCCATTTGAAGCCCGATGCTTCCTTCATTTTGGTCGATGCTGCCCTGACCTTGTTGAGCATTTCGGCCTTGTTTTGGCAGTCGCGCCGCTTCATTCAAAATTGGTACCTCTGGGTCTTGGTCGATGTGGTCTATGTGCCCATGTACTATGCCAATGGCCAAACGGTGACGGCGGTTTTGTACGCCCTGTTCCTGATTCTCTGTCTCAACGGATACCGCTCTTGGAAGGCAGAGTTGGCTTCGGCCTAATTCCTTTCAGGTCAATGCCCCACAGGAGTGAAGTACTCCTCCTTTTCAAAGGTGTGTGAGCGCAGCAAATCCAAGCGCATCAGATCGACGAGCACGCGGCTGGTTCTTCTGCGACCCACATTGAACTTTTGGCAAATCTGCTTGAGGGTAATTTTTCCAGATTCTGCGGCAAATTTTAGGATTTGCTCTTCCAATCCGCCCATTTTGAGCTTGACACTTCGCCCACTGCGTTCTTGACGCATGAAATCAACGGTGGTTTTGGAGGCCAAAATGCTGTTGTCGTAAACCCGAACATAGACCCAGAATTTGTCGTCTTCCCCCTTGGCTGAATAGGGGCGATCGGGGCCCTTGGGCACATGAGCCATTAAAACTGTTTTGCCGTTCACTTCTTCGGTTTCTACTTGAAAAGGAACAACGGGCTTGGAGTAGAAATCAGCGGCCATGTGCAACATGTGCAGTTCGTCTTCGCTGCGCACTCCGCAAATGCGGCCATTGTCTTTGACTCCTATCAACAAGGTGCCACCTTCTGTATTGGCGAAACTCACCATGGTTTTGGCAATTTTCGCGGCGCTGGTGATGCATTGCTTGAAGTCAAGCGAAACGCCTTCTCCTTGTTCAACGAGCCGTTCTACCCGGCTTTTCATATCAGTTTGGAATATACAACAACTGACTCTGCCTTTCGGGTTGCAAGAGTTCTTGGGCTACAGCCATGATGTCTTCAGCCTGTACCACTTTGATGCATTCGATGGCCTGTTGCAAGGTAGTGGCTGTACCGTGGCGCAATACGCCTTTTCCTAAATGAAGCATGAGGGCATTGCCGTTTTCATTGCTCATAACCATTTGGCCGATGTACTGGTTTTTGGCTTGGCTCAGTTGGCGGGCCCCCATGGGTTCGTCTTGCAAACGCTTCCACTCCTTGAACATCAACGCCAAAGACTTTTCCAAGTACTTGAGCTCGCAGGAGAAGTAGCAATGAAATAAGCCCTCTTCTTTGAATGATTGGTATCCGCTTTCTACATGGTAGGTGTAGCCGTGTTTTTCGCGAATGGCGAGATTCAAGCGGCTGTTCATGCCTGGTCCACCCAAAAGGTTGTTTAAAAGCAACAGCGGATACCGATGGGGGTGGGTTTCGCCATAGGCCGGGCTTCCAATGATGGCATAAGCCTGCATGAAGTCGCTTTCTTGGCGTTCCTGAAAGGGTTTGTATTCGGTAAAGGGAAGAACGGATTTGGGCTGGAACTTGCCTTTTCTCACTTCATAGCGCTTCAAGTACTTGTCAAGCGCTTGCAAGACTCGTGCTTCGCTCACATTGCCCACCACCGAAAACACCATGTTCTCGATGTGGTAATGCTGGCCTACGAAATCTTTCAAATCTTGGCTGCTTATGCGCTCCACGCTTTCGCGAGTTCCCAAAATGTTATGGGCCAAGGGGTGATCCCCGAATACCTTTTCTTGAAATTCATCGTAGATGTTCTCTTCAGGGCTGTCCAGGTACATGTTGATCTCATCGGTGATGACTTTTTTCTCTTTGATGAGTTCATTCTCGGGCAAACTGGAATTGAATACGATGTCACTGAGTACATCGACCGCTTTTTGCAGGTGCCGGCTCTCGGTAGAGGCGTAAACGGCCGTCATGTCTTTGGTGGTGTAAGCGTTGAGTTCTCCGCCTACGACTTCTAAGCTGCTGATGACGTGAAAGGCTTTTCTTCGGTTGGTGCCCTTGAACATCATATGTTCCAAGGCATGAGCCAATCCAGGGTGCTCTCCGTCATGGCAACTGCCCGTGTCTATCATGAATCCAGCATGGACCAAACGGCTGCCGGGAATTCGCAAATGAACCACGCGCAGGCCTGACTCGTGCTGAAGAATACTGTACCTACGATCGGGCATGGCGCAAATTTACCTTGCCTAGGCCGTATTTTTGTGCGAATGGCCATTGATACAACTCAAGAACTCATCAAAAAGATTCAATCGCGAGCGTATTCCCGTTTGGTGATCACTACGCATCACAAACCCGATGGCGACGCCATGGGTTCCAGCTTGGGCTTGATGGGTGTTTTAAAGGCCTATTGCGAAGAGGTACAAGTCATCGCTCCTACCGATTATGCCGATAGCTATCATTGGATACCTGGAAACGATAGCGTTTGGGTTTACGAGGGTCGTGAAGCGGAATGTGACAGCTATTTGGCAAGTTGTGATGCAGTATTTTGCCTGGATTTTAATCGCTTATCCCGCATCAATCAATTGGGTGAAGTAGTAGGTCAATTGAATTGTGATAAAATTATGATAGATCATCATTTAGATCCTGAATTTTTTTACACCTACGCCTTCTGGGATACCCGTGCTTCTAGTACCTGTGAGCTGATTTCTGACTTTGCTAAGAAGTTAGATGGCTATGACATGAATGTGGATACAGCTACTTGCTTGTATACGGGCATGATGACCGATACCGGCCATTTTCAGTATGCCAATACGACGCCTCATACCTTGAAAACGGCCGCTGAATTGTTGGCCAAGGGCGTGGATCATGTCGCCATTCGGGAACGCATTTTTGATGCTTTTAGTCCCGATCGTTCCCGCTTGTTTGGGTATTGCTTGCACGAGAAAATGGAACTACTGGCCGGTGGTGAAGTGGCCTTGATCTACCTCAGTGCTGAAGAATTGTTGCGCTTTAACGTACAAACTGGTGACACCGAGGGTTTGGTCAATTTTGGATTGAATATCAAGGGTGTTCGCATGAGTGCTTTGATTATTGACCGCACCGAGCGTGTCAAAATGAGCTTTCGTTCCAAAGGAGACATTGCCGTTAATGAATATTCGGCGCAGTGGTTTTCTGGCGGAGGGCATAAAAACGCGGCCGGTGGCCAAAGCGAAGACAGCTTAGAGAATACGGTGGCTCTGTTCAAACGCACCGTGAAAGAATTTCAACAAACATGGAAATGAAAATGCGTCTAATAGGAGCCTTAGCCTTAATGCTGAGCCTAGCCTCATGCAACAAATACAGCCGAACCGAAACCGGTTTGGAATACCGCTTTTTGAAAGGCAGGGAACTGAAAGAGCAATACGGTCCTGGACATTATTGCTTGCTGAATTACATGCTCATTGGCCCTGAACAGGACACCCTTCAAAATACGTTTTCATCTGATACCCTAGCCGAGTTTCCCTACCCGGTAGAGGGCGGAAATGAGCTGTTGGAGGCTTTGCAAATTTCTTCTCCTGGCAGCATCATTGAAGTTCGAGTAAAGACCGATTCACTCAAGGCCAAAATCATGGGCAATCCCCGAATCATGGCTTTGCCTGACGATGATTATGCTTATTTCGTGGTAGCGGTTGATCAGGTGCTTAGTCCTGGAGATTACGAGGCTTACCGAAATCAGAAGTTCTTTGCGCGATTGATGGCCGAAAACGCCCTAATTGATCAGTATTGCGATGAGCATAGCCAAGAAGGTGTTTTTGCCTTAGACAGTTTTCAGCACATTCGCTTCCGGATTTTCGATGCCAACAAGAAGCCGGTTTCAGACCCTGCTCGATTCATGAATGCGCCAATTCAGAAAGTTTCAGGTCAGGTGTCCTTTCATGCTGAGGTGCGCACATTGGAGGGTCAATTGATCATTTCTTCAGCCATGGAAGGGCGTCGTTATAAATCCATCTGGGGTGAACATTTTTACGATTTGCCCGCCTTAAATGAATGGCCGTTTTACTTGAAGGAGGGCGAGAAGATGGAAATTGTACTCACCTCTGAATGGGGTTATGGTGCTGCTGGTCGCATGGGAGTTCCTTCCTATGCTCCTCTTTACCTGATTCTCAGTGATGTTCGCTCAGAACAATAGGCTGCTTTGAGCTTGCTATGCTAATTTTACAGACTTATGGCTGAGTACACTCACACTTTGTTGATCACCGGAGGCGCGGGCTTCATTGGCTCTCATGTGGTTCGCCGCATGGTAAATCTATATCCGCAGTATCGAATTGTGAACCTCGATGCCTTGACCTATGCGGGCAACTTGGAGAATTTGCGCGATTTGGAATCGGCCCCGAATTACTCCTTTGTGAAGGCCGACATCACTGACGCCGCGGCCATGGAAGAGTTGTTTGCCCGTGAGAAATTTGACGGGGTGATTCACTTGGCAGCTGAAAGCCATGTAGACCGAAGCATCAGCAACCCGATTGAATTTGTCATGACCAATGTGGTGGGCACGGTGGTCTTGCTGAACGCCTTCAAAGCGCACGGCAATACGAAGACGGGTCGTTTTTACCACGTCTCAACCGATGAGGTATACGGAACCTTGGGTGACGAGGGCAAGTTTACCGAGTCTACGCCCTATGATCCGAACAGCCCCTACAGTGCATCAAAAGCCTCAAGCGACCACTTTGTTCGCGCTTACCACGAGACCTTCAAAGTGCCCGTGGTTATATCAAATTGTTCCAACAACTATGGCTCTCATCAGTTTCCTGAGAAGCTGATTCCTCTGATGATTCGCAACATCCAACAGTGCAAACCACTTCCAGTTTATGGTAAGGGAGACAATATTCGCGACTGGTTATGGGTAGAGGATCACGCCTCGGCAATCGATGCCATTTACCACGGTGGCCGCTTGGGTGAAACCTATAACATTGGTGGAAACAACGAGTGGAAGAACCTGGATCTGGTGCACAAATTGTGCGAGATCATGGACCGTAAGTTGGGGCGCAAACCTGGCGAATCAGCCGAGCAAATCACCTTTGTCACCGATCGCGCGGGTCACGATTTTCGCTATGCCATCGACGCCTCCAAATTGGAAAATGAATTGGGTTGGAGCCCATCGGTCGCCTTTGACCAAGGCTTCGAAAAAACCATCGATTGGTACTTGGAAAACCAGGTTTGGTTGGAGAATGTGACCAGCGGCAACTACCAAGAATACTACGCGGCTATGTACGCGAACCGTTAATTTAAATAACTGTGTCCAACTTTCAATTATTCAATACGCTATCTCGCAAGTTAGAAGACTTTCAGCCGCTGGTAAAAGGCCGTGTAGGCATGTATGTTTGCGGCCCAACGGTTTACGGTCCGCCACACTTGGGACACGTTCGTGGACCAGTAGTGTTTGATGTGCTTCGCCGCTTCATGGAAGTCAAAGGGCTGTCGGTTCGATACGTTCGAAACATCACCGATGTCGGCCATTTGGTGGGTGATGGTGACGAAGGGGAAGACAAGTTGCAGAAACAAGCTCGTTTGGAGCAGGTGGAACCCATGGAGGTGGCTCAAGCCTATACCGATGTCTACAATTCGGTCATGGATCGCTTGAATGTTAAGCGCCCCAGCATTGAACCTAAGGCTTCGGGTCACATCATTGAGCAAATTGAGATGATCCAAACCATCATGGCCAAAGGATTGGCCTATGAGGTCAATGGGTCGGTTTATTTCGATGTGGCCGCTTATTCCAAAGACCACAAATACGGAGAACTCAGCGGTCGTGTTTTGGACGAATTGATGGCTGGAGCTGGGGAGCAAGCCCGCAGCCTAGAAGGCCAAGAGGAAAAGCGCAGCGCCAACGATTTTGCGTTATGGAAGAAGGCCAGTCCTGAGCACATCATGCAGTGGAGCAGCCCCTGGGGTAAAGGCTATCCCGGTTGGCACATCGAGTGTTCGGCCATGAGCGCCAAATACTTGGGAGAAGAGTTTGACATTCACGGAGGCGGAATGGATTTGTTGTTCCCTCACCACGAAGGAGAAATCGCGCAAAGCTGTGCCGCTCATGGCACGCATCCGGTGAGATTCTGGGTGCACCATAACATGATCACCATTAACGGCCAGAAAATGGCCAAGAGTTTGGGTAACGGCATTCAAGCCGAGGCCCTATTCAGCGGGGATCACCCCTTGTTGAACCAGGCCTATTCGCCCATGACCTTGCGCTTCTTTGTGCTTCAGGCCCATTACCGAGGCACCTTGGATTTTAGCAACGATGCCTTGTTGGCCGCTCAAAAGGGGTTACAGCGATTGCAAACGGCTTGGAAAACGGCCAAGGGCCTGAAGGTTTCAGCTTCGGCCACTTTGAACTTTGATGATTTGCACGCCGAATGTGAGGCGGCCATGAACAACGATTTGGCGACCGCCCAAGTGATCGCTTCTTTGTTCGAGTGGGCCCGCCGAATCAATTTGGTCAACGACGCTAGAGAGACCATCGATGCGGCTAGCCTAGAAAAGGCGCTGGCT
>JALRLA010000371.1 GCA_023254645.1 Bacteroidia bacterium | reverse complement strand
CCAACGTGGATGTATTCTCACCCGGTCGTGACATCTACTCTTCCATCCCCAATAACCAGTATGCCTACTTCAATGGTACTTCCATGGCGGCCCCATGCGCGGCTGGTGTGGCGGCCTTGGTGTGGAGCCGTTACCCCCATTTGACGGCCCAGCAGGTAAAAGCGTGTTTGATGGACGGTTCTGTTCCCGTGAAAGGCAAGGTAATTTTGCCCGGTACAGACAAGCAAAAGGTCAAATTGAAAGACATCTGCGTCAGCGGCGGATTGGTGAATGCCAAAAAAGCCCTGGAAATGGCAGCTACCTTGTAATTCCATGAAACACAACCACGCTCATCGATTGATGCACGATGCGGGCTTGCTCCTCTTGAGAGTGGGTTTTGCCTTGCTCATGATGCCCCATGGATTGGCCAAGTTGGACCGCTACATGGGAAGTTTGAACAGCGGTGAGCCGGTGAAATTCATGAACTTCCTGGGCTTTGGCGCTGATGCATCCTTGCTCCTAACTGTTTTTGCCGAGTTGGCGGCCCCGTTTTTCTTAGCCATTGGCTTCAAGTCGCGCTGGTTTGCGGGCATTGCCGCTTTTTGCATGGCAGTGGCAGCCTTTTGGGCTCATCGCGATGATCCCTTGAAAGAAAAAGAGCACGCGTTGCTGTATTTCATTGCCTTCCTTGTTTTGGCCTTAACCGGGCCAGGCAGATACAGCTTGGATGCCCTCTTGCACAAAAACGAAGATTGAAATAAGCCCCGCCATTCGGCGGGGCTTTTTGTTATTGGAATGAACTTTTGTTGAATAAGGGCGTTTAAAAGGTTCATTTGTAAACATTTTGTGCTTCACATATTGTGAAATTTACCATAAGTTTTATTTTTTGCTATATTCGTCTCAAACTATATAACTTTAATATGAAAAAATTAGTACTAGTAATGTTCGGTATGGGTGCAGCAGCCTTGTCTGCTCAGATTGCCGGAACTTGGACTTTGGCTCCCATTGGCAATGCCATGGCAGTAGGTCCAGCCAAAGGAGATTATTCTTGGTGGGGTAACCCCGAAGCTGAAGTGACGGGCGCTCGCGCTTGCCAATTCGACGATGAATTCGTCTTCAACGCTGACGGAAGTTTCCAAAACGTCATGCAGAACGAGACCTTCCGTGAAGGTTGGCAAGGTGCTACCGATTGCGGTACTCCTATAGCTCCTCACGACGGTTCTGCCGCTGCTACTTGGAGCTATGACGCCACTGCTGGTACCGTAACCATCAATGGTAAGGGTGCTTTCATTGGTATTCCCAAAGTATACAACGGTGGAGAATTGAGCGACCCTGCCAATGCTCCTGACCAAATCACTTATGAGGTAACCGTAAATGGCAACAGCATGACTTGCGAAATCGCCATTTCTGGTGGTTACTGGAAGTTTGAATTGGTGAAGAAGATGCCTGAGTTGAACCCTGTGGGTTACTGGCAGATGCGCCCTGTTGAAACTTCTTTGGCGGTAGGTCCTGCTAAAGGCGATTACGCTTGGTGGAAAGTTCCTGCTGCTGAGATCACTGCTGACCGCAAGTGCATGTATGATGATTACTTCGTGTTCAATGCTGATGGTTCTTTCACCATGGATTTCCAAGATGAGACCTTCTTGGAGGCTTGGCAGGGTACTGCAGGTTGCAATGCTCCTGTAGCTCCTTTCGATGGCAAAGGCACTTACACTTACACCGCTAACAAAGATGCCGGTACCATTTCATTGAATGGCAAAGGTGCTTACATGGGTCTTCCCAAGGTTTACAATGGTGGTGAAATCAACGATTTGGCCAATGCCAAAGACACCATCGTGTACGAAGCCGCGATCACTGACGATACCATGTACTTGGACATCATGATCGGTGGCGGTGCTTACTGGCACTTTGAAATGGTACGCGTTCCTGAGCCTGCTATGGGCGTGAACGTGGCCAGCGCTGCATCTGGTTTGGTGGTATACCCCAACCCTTCAACTGACAATTTGAATGTAGCCGCTCCTGGTATGGCCATCGAAGTGGTTCGTGTTATGAGCTTGCAAGGTTCAAACATCATGGAAATCAACGCTGCTGGTGCTTCATCTGCTGCTTTGAATATCAACGGTTTGAGCAACGGTACCTACTTGGTGCAAGTTCAAACGGCTAATGGAATATTGACCCGCCGTTTCGTAAAGAACTAAGGGTGGTATTATGGTATAATTAGGCAATCGGGGGGACATCAGTCCCCCCCTTTGTTTTACAAATACAAAAGAGGGACTTCCCTCTTTTTTCTCCCTAGAGTTATTGTAAAAAACACATTAAGACAAGATGATCAAAGGGCTACACAAAAGAGTTTGGATGTTAGCGGGAATTTCAGCTGCCTTGGCCGCACCGAATACGCTCAGCGCCCAAACATCAGGAGAATCGACCCAACTCGACACCATTGAAGAAGTTCTGGTAGTAGGTTACGGTCGTTCGACTAAGAAAGAATTTACAGGGGCCAATTCGTCCCTGAAGGGCCAATCGCTCGAAAAGCTCAACATTCCCCGCATGGACCAGGCTTTGCAAGGCCAAATTGCGGGTGTAACCATCAGTACCAACTCCGGTTCACCCGGGGGTGCCTCTCAAATTCGCATTCGCGGTTTGAGCACATTTGGGGACAATGATCCCCTGATTTTGGTAGATGGAGTGGTATACGACAGCGAAGGCCTCAACGCCCTCAATCCAGCAGACATCGAGTCAATCAATGTGTTGAAAGATGCTACAGCGGGTATTTATGGTGTTCGTGCAGCCAACGGTGTCATCATTGTTGAAACCAAGCGAGGGAAATTCAATGCGGCCCCCAAGTGGGAAGTTTCAGGTTTTTACGGTCTTCAACAAACCGCCAACAAATTGAATTTGTTGACCGCCACCGAATACGCTGTATTGAAAAATGAAATGTTCGCCAACGGCGGCCAGACCATGCCTTTCAACAATACTGCATTGGGTACGGGAACGAACTGGCAGGATTCTGTTTTTCAGACTGCACCTGTTGTTTCTTACAATGCTTCTGTTTCAGGTGGTACGGCTCAAAGCACCTATTCCATTGCTGGAGGTTATTACGATCAAATGGGAATCGTCGGTTTGGACAAAGCTCGTTTCAAGCGTTTGAACGGCCGAGTCAACTTCGACACCAAAATGAGCGACAACCTGCGTCTGAGCAGTGTGTTTTTGTACACCAACGAACAGCGCAGCGGCTTGCCTGAAAACGGCATTGGATCTGTTTTGTACAATACCATCAATGCATTTCCTACTGACCCCATTCGCGACCAAAATGGTCGTTATACCTATTTGGAAGAGGTAGCTGACATCATCAACCCTATGGCCCAAATGGAAAATACCTACAATTGGGCTTGGGTCAACAAGTTTGTGGGTAAGGAGGAATTGGCTTGGGACATCAAGCCCAATTTGACCTTCACCAATCGTTTCAATTACAATTACGCCTCGGTTGATGCCAAGGTATTCTCTCCATTGGTGTGGTTCGGACCTGGCAAGGCTCAGAATACAGCCATCAACGAAAACCTAGACCCAAGTTTGGTAGAAATTGCCCCTGGTACTTTCATCGACCGCGGTGCTAGCGTAACCGAAAGCCACTCGAGCTTCACCGATTTGAACTACGAGTCATTCTTCAACCACTCCAAAGATTTGGGTGGCAACCAGGCTCTGAAGACTACATTGGGTGTTTCCATTTTCCAGCGCCGCGGCGATTATTTGAGCGGTACGGGTTACAACATCCCGAACAACAGTGTGGAGTATGCTGATATTTCAGCCAACTTGGCTCCCGGTGGATTCCTGAACAACGTAAGTAGCTGGCAGTTCACAGAGCGCCTATTGTCGGGCTTCTTGCGCACAGAGTACAGCCGTTCTGGCAAATACTTTGTTTCGGGCATTTTGCGTCGTGACGGCTCCAGCAAATTTGGTCCCAATGCTCGTTGGGGTTGGTTCCCCACCTTGTCTGGATCTTGGTTGTTGAGCGAAGAAGATTTTTACCATTCGAAAGCCATTCGCTCGGCCAAGATTCGCATGAGTTACGGGGTGAGCGGTAACGACCAAATTGAGAACTTTGCCTACCGCGGCTTGTTGAACGGCGAGGGCGTATATGTATTCAACGACATCATTGTGAGCGGTGTGGCCATTGGTCGCGCCTCTAACCCTGACTTGAAGTGGGAATCTACTCACCAATTCAACTTGGGAACAGACTTGTCTGTGGGTCGCCAATTGGATTTGACGTTGAACTACTTCATGAAGAATACACGTGACTTGTTGTTCCAACCTGACGTATCAGGAATTCTGGGAACATCGGGTGCGGGCTCTTATCCGCCGATTATCAATGCAGGGGATGTGTCGAACACGGGTGTTGAATTGGAGTTGCAGTACCGATTCATTCCTCGTCCTGACTGGACCTGGACCATGGGCTTCAATGGGGCTTTGTTGAAAAACGAAGTAAAGAGCACGCCTGAAGGCGTTGATTTCATACCCGGCGCTGCCTTTGGTGTGGGAGGAAACATTGCCACCCGTTTTGAGATGGGCTTCCCCATCGGTTACTTCGTCGGATACCAAGTAGATGGAGTATTCCAAACTCAGGACGAAATCGATGCTTCTCCTGTCAAACAAGCGGGTGCCAAGCCTGGTGATTTCCGTTACAAAGACATCGATGGCGATGGTAAAATCAGCTTTAGCGACAACAGCGATAAGACCTATTTGGGTTCTCCTATCCCCAAAGTAACCTTGGGTTACAATACGAACTTCAAATACAAAAACTTGGACGTTTCTATTCAGTTGTATGCCGCCTTGGGTCAAAAGATCGTTCGCAACTACGAGCGTCAGCAGCCCTATGCGAACATGTTGGATTACAACATTCGCCGCTGGACAGGTCCAGGCTCCACCAACGAGTACGCTCGTTTGGGAACGGACTTGAACCGCAACGCCGTATTCAGCGATTTCTATGTAGAAGACGGTTCCTTCGTTCGTTTGCGAAACGTACAAATTGGATACAATTTGCCGGCTGAAAAAGCCGCGCGTTTGCACATGCAGGGATTGCGTGTGTACTTGTCAGGAAACAACTTGTTTACCTTGACAAATTATATGGGCTTTGATCCAGACATTGGATCAGCCGGTGGTGCTTTGGCATCAGGTGTCGATTATGGTTTCTATCCGCAGGCGAGAAACCTCATGTTGGGCTTTAACCTTCGTTTTTAATCATGAAAAAATTTGCCATTGCCTTGCTGGCCCTGGGCCTTTCAATGACCCAAGTCGGCTGCGAAAAATTCTTGGATGTGGCCCCGCCATACACCCAAGATGCTGATAACTTCTTCAATACCCCTGTCGACTATGAACGCGCATTGATTGGTGCTTATGATCTATTGCAGGGTTCGTTCATGTCAACCTGGATCGGTGAAATTGCCTCTGATAACTCCATTGCGGGGGGCGAAAGCGTAACTGATAGCGAGGGTTTGCACGAAATTGACGCCATGTCTCACGATGCAGTCAATGATGATTTGCGCAAGGTGTTCCGTTGGAATTACGCCGGTATTACGCGCGTGAATTACATCATGGAGCACAAGGACAAATTGGACTTTCAAGGCAAGGACGAGATTCTGGGTCAGGCCCGCTTCTTGCGTGCCTTCTACTACTTTGAACTGGTCAAATTCTTTGGCGATGTTCCCTTGATAGTAGACAAGCGTCTGGGTAGTAGCGAGGCCACGTTGTACGATCGAGCTCCCGCTTCTGAAGTGTATGCTCAGATTGAGTCAGACTTGAGTTTTGCTGTATCAACGTTAGACTGGACGGCCGCTGAGAAAGGTCGTATCACCAAAGGGGCTGCTTTGAGTTTGCTCGGTAAGGTGTATTTGTACCAAGACAAGTTTGACTTGGCAGCGGCTACGTTCAAGCAGGTCATTGACCAGAATCAGTACAAGTTGATTGCAGACTACAAGAAAATGTTCACGGTGGCCAATGAAGGTCATTCAGAGACGGTTTTTGATGTCGAATACAGCGGTGCGGAAGGCGGTAGCTACGGATGCATGATTTGCCTCGAGGGCAATGCCTCTCCTGGTTTCCAGGGCATTCGCCAATACAACGGTCCTGTTTATGGCGATGGCAACAGTTACAATTTGCCTACCCAGAACCTGTACGACGCGTTTGCCGCCAATGATCCTCGTCGGGATGCCAGCATTTTGGACATCGACGATTTCATTTCCAAGCAAGCCAATCCCTCGGCCATTACCTACGCCAAAGGCGGTGGAGGTCATACCGGATTCTACAACAACAAGTACATCAAAAAGCAAGGTGAGATCGGTTTGCCCGACAACGACTTGACAAGCCCTGTGAACTACAAGGTGATTCGCTATGCCGATGTTTTGTTGATGGCCGCAGAGGCAAATGCCCGCAAAGCCGGTGCTGACGAGGCATTGGCCCGTACCTACTTGAACCAAGTGCGCACACGCGCCGGTTTGGCGAATTCTTCTGCTTCAGGCCAAGCCCTGGTCGAAGCCATTTGGGCCGAACGTCGCTTGGAGCTGAGCGGCGAAGGCCATCGCTTCTTTGATTTGGTTCGCACCGGTCAGGCCAAAGATGCCATCGACGGATTTGTCGTTGGAAAACACGAACTTTTCCCTATTCCACAGGTTGAAATTGATTTGGCTGGTGGCAAATGGATCCAAAACCCCAACTATTAAACAACTATTACTATGAAAAAGACCATATTCTTAGCACTAGGCCTGATGGCGCTGTTGGCGTCTCCAGGCTGTAAGGAGGAAGATCCCAACTTGGGAACGGCTCCTTCTGCGGCTGATGCAGTATTTACCTACGAGCCATCGGTTGACAACCCTAACATCATCAATTTCGAAGCCAAGAACAAAACCTTGATCGCCAAGTGGGATTTCGGAAACGGAACCACTGGCGAAGGTTCAACCGCTCAAGCTTCTTACCCCAACAAGGGTACTTACACCGTGAAATTGACTGTGTTCAATTCAGGGGGTAGTGCTTCTTCTACCCAAGACATTGTCATTGGCCAAGACGATCCTACTTTGCTGAGTGATCCTTTGTACACCTTTTTGACCGGTGGCAACACGGGCAAAGGCTACAAGACCTGGGTGATTGACTCCACCCGTGATGGCCATATGGGCGTAGGTCCTAACCCTAGTGGTACGGCTGGTGATTACCCCGAGTGGTGGGCGGCCAAAGCCTTGGACAAAACCAATGTAGGCTTATACAACGATCAGTTTGTTTTCCGTTTGAAAGGCTTCGGTTTTGACCAAATTACCAATGGAGACGTGTACATCAACAACTTGCAGGCTGGCAATTTCCCCGGTTCTGTGTTGACTCCTAAGGCCGATTATTGGGCTCCCTATGACAACCAAATGAACGAGACTTGGACCTTGACCATGGGTCAAGATACCACCATTACGGTTTCAGGTAAATCTTTCATTGGATACTATGCCGGTACTCAAACGTATAAGGTTGTGCGCATGTCGGAGAACGAGTTGTTCTTGCGCTATGTAGACGGTGGCAACGACGGCTTGGCTTGGTACATTCGTTTGGTTCCCGATGACTATCCCGTCAATGGCGGCGGCGGTGGAAACGACCCCACCTTTGAATTGCCCATTGACTTTGAAAGCGTGGAGCCTGAATTCACTGTATTTGGGAACAGCACTTACAGCATTGTTGACAATGCCAACAAAGGCGGCATCAACACGAGCAACCGTGTTTTGGAAACCGTTCACGGAAACGAGACCTGGGCCGGTTTGTTTGTCAATTTGAAGAACAAGTTGGATTTCAGCGGATCTGCCAAGACCATCTCGGTGAAAGTATATGCACCTGCTGCAGGTGTTATGCGCATCAAGTTGGAAAACAGCGCCAATACCGCTGAGTTCATTGAGAAAGATGTCAATGTAACGGCTGCTAACCAGTGGGTCGAAGTGAGCATTGATTTCTCAGATGCTACGGCAGGAGTATTCGATCGCTTGGTTCTATTCCCAGGTTGGGATGTGGCCAACGCGGGTACCTTCTACCTAGACGATATTGCCCAAAAATAACATTCTACAGGGCGGGTTTTCGAACCCGCCCTTTTTCTTTGTACCATGCCCAAATTTGCTACCATGTCCCTTTTGTTGGCCTCCCTTGGAGCTCTGTCGTTTGCTGCATCCTCTTGCGAAAAAACGCCCGAAGACCCCATTGTATTGCCTGAGAACTTCAGCCATACACTGACCAATTCTTCTTCCGTGAAAGGCCAAATTGACGCAGTATTGACAGCTGATAAGGTCAATTACTATTCGATTGAGTTCATCGACGTGGATGGGCCTCATGCTGATGAGAACACAACGGGTAAGTTTTCCTACAAATTTGCCAATTCGGGCAAATATGCGGTTCGCATGCGGGCACATACTTCGGCCATACACTTTGTGGAAGCCATTGACAGCGTGAGCATCAACGAAGTGACCTTGGCCGATGGGTACACGACACCCTTGGAGTATTCCGGTTATACTTTGGCATGGGCCGATGAATTCGATGGAAATGCCTTGAATCTCAATGATTGGACCCATGAAATAGGTACGGGCAACTGGGGCTGGGGCAATAACGAATTGCAGTACTACACAGACGGAACAAACAACTTGGAAGTATCGGGTGGTAAGTTGACCATAACGGCCAAAAGCGAAAGCCAAGGTTCGAGCAATTACACTTCTGCCCGCATCAAAACTCAAGGAAAAAAAGAGTTCCAGTACGGCCGAATCGACATTCGCGCTCGCCTGCCTCGCGGTCAAGGCTTGTGGCCTGCCCTATGGATGCTGGGTTCCAATATTTCCAGTGTGGGCTGGCCCAACTGCGGTGAGATCGACATCATGGAATTGGTAGGACATCAGCCCAATCGCGTTCACGGTACCGTACATTTCGGCACATCTACCCCCTCCACTCAGCGCACTTCTTCTTATAGCTTGGGTACGGCTGAGTTTGGCGATGAATTCCACGTGTTCACCTTGATTTGGGAACAAAACAAGATTGAGTGGTACGTGGACGACAAAAAATACCACACGGTGACCTCTTCGGGAACAGGCGGAATCTATCCCTTCAACGATAAATTCTTCTTCATCTTCAACGTGGCCGTTGGCGGTCAGTGGCCAGGCTCACCTGACGGATCGACCGTTTTCCCTCAGCAGATGGAGGTTGATTACATTCGCGTTTTTCAGAAACCTTAACGAACCGTCAAGGTCTGGCGGGAACCGTTGTTCCCCCAAATTTCAAAGTCTCCCGCTTCGGTGAGGCGTACATTTTGCGCGTTCACCAAACTCAGGTCTTGGTGTTCGATGGCAAAATGAACATCAACCGACTCACCAGGAGCCAGTAACACCTTTTGAAACCCGATGAGCTTTCGCACGCTGGGGCTTACGGAGGCATACAAATCTTGCATGTACAATTGAGCCACTTCTTGTCCCTGGCGTGAACCGGTATTCGTGATGGTCCAAGTTGCTGAGGCCGGCTTACCTGTGGCAAAACCTAGGGTATCCAAGGTCAAGGCTGAATGGGAGAATTGGGTATAGGACAAACCGTGACCGAAATCGTATTGGGGCTGGTAGGCATTGGTGCTGTAATCCGAATGGAAATCTTCGGTATGCTTGCGGTCGTAGTGAACTATGCTGCCACTGCTGCGGGGGTAGGTGATGGGCAACTTTCCTGACGGATTGTTCTCGCCTTCCAAAGTTTCTATCAGGGCTTGAGGGCCGTAATCACCAGGCAAGTAGGCGTGAATGATGGCTTGGGCCAAGGGTTCCAATTCAGCAATGATTCGGGGGCGGTTAAAGAACAGTACCAAGGTCAAGGGTTTGCCCAACGAGGCTAGTGATTTAACGTAGTCAATTTCCTCTCGGCTCAGGTCCAAAGATTCGGTGTTTCCAGGAACCTCCGTTCCGGGTGTTTCTCCCAAACAAACCACAATGGATTTGCAAGACTTCAGGGCTTTGAGGTCTTTTTTACTCAAGCTATATCCCGAGAATTTGGGGCAGGTATAACGGCCTTCCGGAGCGTATTTCTGAGAAGCAGCAGCTAGGGTCATGCCCAAACCATGCTCTTGGGCCGCTCCTTCGTCGCGGCCTAACCATGTATGAGTCCAGGCTCCATTGATCAACGTCAAACTTTCTACCACAGGCCCAACCAAAGCGTGCTGTCCAGAGCCCAAAGGCAATGCACTCTCGTTTTTCAACAAGGTCATGCTTTCACGAGCGGCCTGAAGGGCGGCTTGCTGAAAAGCAGGGCTCGCGAACTGCGTATAAACGGTGGTTGGGGCAGAAGGCTCTATCAGGTCCAATTCCTCTTTCAAGGTCAAAATTCGGCGAACAGAGGCATCAATGCGCTCCATGCTGATCTCCCCGCTCTGAACCAAATCGATCAAATGGTCGTTGAAACGATAATCATTGGGGGTCATGCTCATGTCGACACCAGCGAGAATGGCCAATTTGACAGCTTCACGGAAGTCAGAAGCGACACGGTGATTGACGTGCAGTTTGTAGATGTCTTCCCAGTCGGTGACCACCACTCCTTCAAACCCGAGTTCATCGCGCAATAAATCACTCAAAATGCGGGGATTGGCGTGAACGGGGATGCCGCTGATTTCGCCAGAGTTGACCATGATGGTGCGGGCTCCGGCTTCGATGGCCGCTTGGAATGGAGGCAAATACAAATCGCGCCAATCGCGTTCAGCGAGATAGGCAGGTGTGCGGTCTTTTCCGCTCAACGTGGCCGAATAACCTAAGAAATGCTTCAAGCAGGCCGCCACATGGTAATCGTCAATGCTCTCGTTGGGACCTTGGTAACCGCGAACCGCGGCCAAGCCCATTTGGGTGGTCAAGTACACATCTTCTCCGTAAGTCTC
>JALRLA010000194.1 GCA_023254645.1 Bacteroidia bacterium | reverse complement strand
ATTGACCGTCAATGTGACCAGCGATTTGTCAGCCGGTTCATCGGCCGTGACATTCAACGCCATCACCGGTGCGAGCTCCACCAACACCATTACCATCAATGGTAACGGGTACAAAATCACTTCCAGCAGCAGCTACGAGGTGTTTGTTTTGAATGGAACCGACTACATGACTTTCAACAACTTGAATGTAGTCAACACTTCTACCAGCGTGTATGGCATTGGTTATCGATTGACCAATGATGCTACCTACAACCGCATCAAAGGTGGAAGCATTGAATTTACAGCACGCACATCTACTTCGTCTTACGGCGCTTATGTCGCCTTGGCTTCTTCGTATTCGGCGTTGAGTTCGGCATCTTCTTCTTGGAATGGTCGTTACAACCGAGTAAGTGGTGTGACCATGAAGTCATCGGCTTCGGGTTCTTACGGTCCTTATTACGGTATCGTTATCAACGGTAATACGAGCTATTATAGCAGCTCTTCCGTTCAGGGTGGCAATATGTTTGAAAATAACGACATCCAGCAAGCCTATTACTATGGTATTCGTATGTACTATTCCAATGGCGATTCAGCCGTTAGCAATACCATGAAGAACCAGTCACATGGTGCCTACTATGGTATTTATGGGTACTACAACTACTATGCCTACATCAAAGGCAATGATATTTCGGGTCACTCTACTACTTCTACTTTCTACGGTGTAGCTCCCTACTATTATTGCTACTATTGGACCGTTGATGGAAACACCATCGACAACAACAAGTCTAGTGGTACCTTCATTGGTATTTACAATTACTACTACAACTATTACAGTACCATCAGCAACAATACCATTGATAAAAACAGCGGTAGTACGTTCTATGGTTTCTATGCCTATTACTATCCCATGTACAGCACCTGGGACAACAACAGCATCAGTGGCAACACCTCTAGCAGCACGTTCTATGGAATGTATGCCTACTACTATCCGCAGTATTGCACCATCTCGAACAACCACATCGACAACAATAGCTCGTCTAGCACCTTCTACGGCTTGTACAACTACTATTATTTGTCTAATGGTAAATTCATCAAGAACACCATAGATGGCAACAAAGCGGCGAGCACCTTCTATGGTTTGTATGCCTATTACTACGGAATGGACGAAAAAATTGAGGAAAACTCGATTTCAGGAAACACCACTACGGGCAGCACGTTTTATGGTACCTACATTTATTATTATGCCTACCGCACAAGCGTGAGCAAGAACAAGGTGTGCGACAATACCTCATACTCAACCATGTATTGCATTTACCGCGGTTATTACCACGATTACTACAAGACCAACGATAACTACATCAGAAACAATACCTCACAGGCCTCTTCTCTTTACGGTATCTACAACATCTATGGGTATTACAATGTTGAAATCAACCGTAACATCATTCGCAGCAATACATCCAGTTCCGCTTTAATCGGCATCGCTGGCTATGCTTATCCGACTACGGGTTATGTCATCAATGTGGAAGACAATTCCATTGATTCCAATAAGGCGTCCAATTCCTTCACGGTAGGTATGTACATCTACTACGGCGATCACAACATTCGCCGCAACCATGTGACTAGCAACCGTGGCAACGGCTCAGATGCCGCCGGTATTTTCTCTTATTACGCGATGGGCTTGAATTGTGAGTCGAATTTGGTGGCAAAAGTTACGTCTGCTTATTACGATGTTTACGCCTTCTACCTGTACAACAGTGCTTACACAGGCGGTAATGGATGGAAAATTCGCCAAAACACCATTTACAACAAAATGGAGAACTACTCTGCCGGTGGTTACATCAATTACGGTTTTAACAATGGTTACTGCTTGAGCAGCAATCAAAATTGGGTGGGGAACTTGGTGTATTGCGAGGGAGGTGATCAAGTAACTCCCTTGTACATGGCCAACAACAATGGTACAGTATCCCAATTTAGTGACAATACTTGGTTCACCAAGCCTGACGCCAATACCTCTGCTTACTCTTGGCAGACCCCTTCAGGCTCTTACAGCAGTTTTGCTGCTTATAATGGTTCAGGTTTTGCTCAGCGCGAGTTGTTCTTGGATCCTCGTTTTGAAGATGCCAACAAAGACAAGTTTGCTTCTGGACAGTTTAAAAACCAAAACACCGTTTCATCTACCAATGCCTCCAGCAAAGACTTGTACAGTGTAGACCGCGCCACTCCCAAATCTGACCGTGGAGCCATCGAGGGCTACTTGGATCTTCAAATGATGGGCATGTCTTTCTCGCCTGCTTTGAGTGATACGGTATGCTCAGGTTCTGAGTACACAGTAAGCGTTAAAATCGGCAACTTGTTCATTGATACAGCTGCTGACATTCCTGTAGCGTTCAACGTAAATGGCAAAGTAACCATGGCTGAAGCTGCCGTTAGCATTGCTCCTGGTGATTCAGCTTCTTACACCTTGCAGACCAAATTGAAATTGAATGAGTGGGGCACTAATAGCGTGGTGGTTCATTTGGCTGGCGATGATAATCCTGCCAACGACTCTAGCATAACTTCTGTATTTGTTAAGCCTGCTCCTGGTGGGTCTGAGATTACCGCTTCTAGCAAGCCAACGCAGGCTCGTTATTTCCGCGGTACTCCTCGTGATCTGACCATCTTGAAAAATCCCGTCATTTATGACATCAATGCTCCTCGTGGCATGAGCAACAGCGGTTATGGTTCAACTTGGACCGCCTCTGCTTATGCGATGTCTGAAGGCGGTGTAGCCGTAACAGGTGCCTCTTTGACGGCCCCCAGTGGCTCTTCTGATGCTGAAGTTCAATTTGCGACTTCAAATGGTTCTTACGAGGACAGTACGATTACTGTGTTTGTGAAAATTACTGACTTGCAGAACGGTTGTGATACCCTCATTAGCCGCAATGTATTCATTTACCCCAGCATTACTCCTGGATTCAAGTTTCCTGCAAAAATCTGTAACGGTGATGCGGTGTTGTTTGAAAACAATTCTACCGTTAAGAGCGGCGGAATGGAATTCTTTTGGAACTTCGGTACCGGTAACGCGGCTGATACATCAAACGCCCCTGAGCCCGTATTCCAGTTCCCTGCTGCTGGTAAATTCAATGTGGTATTGACCGCAAAGACTTTGCCCTATGGTTTTGAATTCTATGATACCCAAGAGGTAGAAGTGAATGCCATTCCCACGGTAGCCTTCGATAAAAAGAATGCCTGTGAAGGTGAAGCGTTGAGCTTTACGAACAAGACAACTCCTGCTACAGCAACAAGCAAGTGGGCATTTGGTGACGGTGCCACTTCAACAGCGGCCAATCCAACTCACTTGTATGCTAAAGCAGGCACCTATAACGTAACCTTGACAGCTGATTTGAACGGTTGTGTGGCTACTTTGACTCAGCGTGTTTACCAATTTGATAAGCCTAAGGCTGACTGGAACTTGGTTAGCGGAACTTGCGATAACGACGAGTTTGAGTTTGCGAATAAGTCAAGCATCAGCAGTGGTTTGGCTGGAAGCTTCTGGAACTTCGATGACAACGGTGCCGTTTCTACTGATGACAACCCCGTCTACATCTTTGCTTCAGCTGGTTCTAAGAATGTGAAGCTGGTTAGCATCTCT